>CAZIED010000028.1:10114-14505 GCA_964538525.1 uncultured Pirellulales bacterium
ATATCGAAATTATAGCGATTACCACTAAAAGTTCAATCAACGTGAACCCTTTTCGTGTACTCATGGTTTAACCCTCAATATGCCGATAAATTTCAATGGCACTGCATTGGTGTCGAAATTGCTTGTCCACGCGATTCTCATAGATACTGCCATCGCCAATATATCCTCGCTGCCCATACCACCGGAATTAGACGCCGCCACCATTAGGCAGGGGACAGTGCCGGCTTACTGTTGAAATGGCTCTCTATGCGGCCAAGCGTATTTTTCGAATCGGCCAAACTCCTTCTCCGAATTATCGGTAGCGTCTTCCTTCAATGCTGAACGAACCTCTTCGACATGGGCGTCCACAAAAACTGCATTGATTGTGCCGCTATTTAACTTTCCCATTGAGGTGCTATGGAAGGTGCCGAACCAATCTCTACCATCGCCGCACAGAGCGTTGTCGTTAAGCACCCAAGAGCAGCCCGGCCTTAGCCACATATTCTCCTCGGCAAAGAAAAAAACCTCCGCTTTGCTTCTGGTTATCTCTGAGAGCTTATAAATCCCGTCGCGTCTATTGGAGTCTGCCATGCCCGAGCCGTAAGGGTCAACGGCCTTAGATCCAAGGTATGCATTCATGCTGTAACTATATTGAGGAACAACAGGTATGGAGCTAACATGTTCGGGATGCTTTGCGCCTTGGTACTTGGATAGGCCTTTGAACGTTGGACATATATGAGCCTTTGTATTTTTCAGATATGCCCAGAGGGGGCCATCAGGCGGAAATCTTGGATCGTGCCACCGGCAGAAACGCGGGTATCCGGAATAGGGGTATTCATTCCCCATAAGAGAAACCCATGCGTATGGATATCTGCTATCATTGTCGTCTAAGTAAAGGACCTGTGCTATTCCATATTGGCGAAGGTTGGCTCTGCAGGTCATTTCTTGTGCCTGCGCCTTTACTCGCTGTAGTGCCGGCATCAGAATGGCCATCAATATCGAAATTATAGCGATTACCACTAAAAGTTCAATCAACGTGAACCCTTTTCGCGTATTCATAAAATCGCTCCTCTGCCCGTCATCAATATTTCACTGCCGGCAAGTAAAAACTTGAAAGACAGCTTGCCATCAGAATATTTTTATATTTTTCGTCTTTACCGAATCCGGCAAAGTCGAACTTGATTACAAAAGTATTTTAATAACAAAACCGATACAAGTCAAATATATTTTGCTGTTTATAGTTGAGAAGTAGAACATTTGACCGCAGATTCGCATTTTCACCTGCTCCACTATTCAAATGCTCAACTGCTCTGTTGGCCTTCGGCCAACGGAGAGGGCGGGATTCGAACCCGCGGTGCCCAAAGAGCACACCGGTTTTCGAAACCGGCTCGATCAGCCACTCCGACACCTCTCCGTATTAAATCAATGATTAATGATTATTGATTATTGATTAATCAATTATCATTTATCTTTAATCATTTCAAGAGGTTGTGCCACCTTTTCATCGCGTGCGAGCCAGACTGTCATTTCGCCGGCGCCGCGATGCGCCCAGGCATAATACGGAATCGCAACAAAATCCTGCTCTTTTTTAGAGATGGCTTTACCATCCTTGTCGTAGCTTAACCTGATTGCCTTGCTGCAAAGAACCGTCACGCCATTGAGCAGTTTTTTGCGGTGCTCCGCCTTTAGCTTGGCAATATCCCGCAAAACAAGGTTAAGGACGTGGCCATTGTTGTCCGGCCACTCGGCACAATATACTATCGGCCCCCGCTGCAGTGCAACTCTGCCCACATCTTCCGCAACTTTATCATTAGCCAGCACCCGCCGAACCGGCATTGGAAGATTCAGCTCAATTACATCTCCCTTTTTCCACTGGCGGTCGATGCGTGCATATCCTTTTTCGATAACCAACGCATACGGCTTTCCATTGATTTTAAGATTCACTTCCTGGCTGCTCCTATCCATAAAACTATATAAATCACCCGGCACAACATTACTCTGCACCCAGCCGGGAATACGAACACGAATGGTAAATGTTGCAGAACCTTCCGGCTCAACAGTCATTTTCACGTTTCCGTCCCATGGATAGCGAGTCTGCTGCTTTATGTGGACAATGCTATTTCCCATCTTTATAGTTGCAGAGCCACTGACAAACATATTGATATACACAGCATCTTCTGTATGAGCATACACGTATCCCGGCACAGAAGGTATGAAGCGGGTTATGTTTGTGGGGCAGCATGAACAATCAAACCAGGGGCTGCGTTTGTGCTGGCCGTGAGAGGCCAGCGGATTTGGATAGAAAAATGTGTCACCAGTTAGTGCAATGCCGGAGATTAAGCCGTTATATAAAGTCCTTTCCAAAACGTCTATGTATTTGGCATCGCCGTGCAGCAGGAACATGCGATGGTTCCACATAACGTTACCGATGGCTGCACAGGTCTCACAATAAGCTGTTTCATTGGGTAGATTATAAGGTTTACCGAAGGCTTCTCCTTGTCCTGTAGCTCCGATACCGCCTGTCAAATATAGCTTCTTTGTGACGACGTCCTCCCAAATCTTATCGATGGCCTGGAGATATCTATTATCACCTGTCAGCGCCGCAACGTCAGCCATACCGCAATACATATAAGTAGCGCGAACGGAATGTCCCACGGCCTCTGTCTGTTCTGCTACCTTTTTATGGCTCTGGTTGTACTGGCTGCCATTATCGCGAACATCGAGGAAAAATTTAGCCAGGTCGAGATACTCTCTTTTACCCGTCACACGGTACATTTTAACCAAGCCCATTTCAACAATCTGATGGCCGGGATAATAGCTGAGCCTGCCCGGGCCGAAATCCCGACAGAGCAGATCAGCGTTTTTAATCGCAACATCGAGCAGAGACCTTTTGCCGGTTGCCTGATAATGCGCAACGGCAGCCTCATATAAATGCCCGCAATTATATAGCTCGTGACTTAGCTCAGGGTCTTTTTCCCAGCGTTTTGCACCTGCCCACTTGTGAAGCTTATTGGGGTCTATGGTACGGTTAGTATATAGATAACCATCCGGCTCCTGTGCTGCTGCGATCTTCACAATCAATTCATCTAAATATTTATCAAGTGCCGGGTCTGGATGAACACTTAATGAATAGGATGCTCCTTCGAGAATCTTGTATGGGTCTGTATCATCAAAAGGAAATTGACCTCGAAATTCACCTTTCATTAAGCGACCTGCTATGGCAAAGTTATCTATCCTGCCGGTCTCTTCGCACTTTTTAAAAGCGTGTGGGATAGATACCGTGCGATTCGTCTCAATGCGAGGGGCCCAGAATTCATCATCAACCAGCACAGCGGTAAACGGCACCGGCTGAAAGGGATAATCTCGTCTCTGGGTTCCCGCAAAGCGGTGTTCCCTCTCGTCTTTCGTTTGACTACCGGATACTACGGTAATCATCATCAAACACAGAAAAAGGGCCACAACCGGAATCTTTATCCATGCTATTTTCATAATGACATCCTTTCTGATGATAGTTATGAGTTAGCAGTTCATATTTCATCGACGAACAACGAACAATGAACAATTAACTAATTGCGGGATTTTTGGCCATAGTATGCGTTTTTGCCGTGCTTACGCAGGTAATGTTTATCCAGCAGAGATTGACTGATAGACTGCCTGTCGGGATTTATCGTTATAGTACCCAGAGCCATCTCGGCTATCAGCTCCAGCACAACATTGGATTCAACCGCACCGAAAGGAGTTTTGCCCCATGTGAAAGGCCCATGACATGCCACAAGAACAGCCGGTATCTCCAACGGGTCCAACTTAGCAAATCGCCTGACAATAACCTTGCCGGTATTCAATTCGTAATTGGTTTTTATTTCTTCCTCAGTCATGACCTCCGTGACAGGCACCGGGCCATAAAAGTAATCAGCGTGTGTGGTGCCCAGAGGCGGGATTTCCCTGCAAGCTTGTGCCCATGCGGTGGCGCTCGGCGAGTGAGTGTGACAGATACCGCCGATAGATTTGAAATTCCTGTAAAGCTCAAGATGTGTGGGAGTATCCGATGATGGCTGAAGTTTCCCCTCGATTAATTTGCCGTCTAAATCAAGCAGCACTATTCTTTCCGGGCTAAGCTGCTCATACATAACGCCGCTGGGCTTAATTGCCATCACGCCGGCATCCCGGTCTATTCCACTGACGTTGCCCCAGCTACATATCACAAGCCGATGCTTATGCAGCTCTAAGTTTGCGTCGTAAACCGCCTTTTTAAGTTTTTCATGCATAATGGAAAAACCCCACGTGAAACGCCGTGCTCCGGCAGGCTCCGCCCTGACGAGTGGGGCTAAATCCGCCGAAGGCGGATAAATATTTAGCCCCGCCTTTTAGGCGGGGTTATCTTTAATGTTCAAAAGGTCCTTCATAACATTTGC
>CAZIED010000029.1:0-14321 GCA_964538525.1 uncultured Pirellulales bacterium
AGAAACAACCTGTCATAAGTACTGTTATACAATGCCATAAAAATTAGTCACACACAAATAGCAAATTCATGGTCAAAAAGAGCACAAAAAAAAGTAGCCCCTTCCGGCGCTGTGTGGGATCCATGCGAGCTTATGCCGAGGCATGTAACTTTTTGCCGGGTGGCGTCAATTCACCTGTAAGAGCCTTCGGCGGAGTAGATGAGAGACCTCTTTTCATCGAACGAGCAACCGGCTCAAAAATTTATTGTCTTGATGGAAAAGAATATATCGACTACGTTTGTTCCTGGGGGCCGATGATACTGGGCCATGCACATCCGATAGTTTTGAAAGCAATTCAAAAAGCTGCACAGAAAGGAACCTCTTTCGGTGCACCAACGTTGGCCGAAACTACATTAGCCGAGAAAATAGTCACCGCCTTCGATTCTATCGAAAAGGTCCGCCTTGTGAATAGCGGCACTGAAGCCGTAATGACCGCTGTCCGTCTGGGGCGCGCTTATGCTAATAAGAATATGATAATAAAAATGACCGGCTGCTACCACGGCCACAGCGACTCACTACTAGTCGCGGCAGGCTCCGGCGTTGCCGAAGCCAGCATCGCCTCAAGCAAAGGCGTGCCAGAAGCTCTGGTCAAACTGACCATCGTAGTACCATACAACGACAGTAATGCGGTAAAAGCCGCTTTCGACAGGCACAAAAACAAGATCGCAGCAGTATTAGTCGAGCCGGTCGCTGCAAATATGGGCGTTGTACCGCCGGTTGACGGCTACCTTGAGCGGCTACGAAATCTCTGCAACCAAAACGATGCGCTGCTCATTTTTGATGAGGTGATAACCGGATTTCGCGTAGCTTATGGTGGTGCACAAGAACTTTATGGCATAAAGGCCGATCTTACATGCCTGGGCAAAATAATAGGCGGAGGATTACCAATAGGTGCGGTCGGCGGTCGAGCCGATATTATGGATATGCTCGCCCCTTTAGGGCCGGTTTATCAGGCAGGAACGCTTAGCGGCAACCCAATCGCAACCGCAGCAGCCAATGCGACACTTGACATCCTGAAACTCAAAACTCAAAACTTAAAACTCAAAACTAACCCTTATAAATATCTCGAATCGAGATCAGCACTACTGGAGGCCGGACTTGCCGACGCAGCAAAACATGCAGGCGTCCCTATTAGGATTAATCGTGCTGGTTCTATTATGAGCTGCTTCTTCACCGATAGACTGGTGCGGAATTTTGCCGATGTGCAATCAACTAATATAAAAAAATTCAAGAAATTCTTTTCGGAAATGTTGAAACAGGGGATATATTTAGCACCAAGCGCCTATGAAGCGATGTTTGTTTCACTGGCCCACACAAAAAAAGACATCGAAAAAACAATCGAGGCTGCCCGAAAAAGTTTCCACAAAATTAAATAATCGGAAAGTGAACTAAAGTGACTAAAGTGAGCTAAAGTTATAATTTATGATTTTAGGCACTTTAGTCACTTCCAACTTTAGGCATTTCGAAACTTGATACAAAACGATATTTCCCAGAGCCTACAGCAAAGACCGCACAGCCGTCCTCTGTGCGGAGGAATTGTACATGCTCCGCTTGGTTTATCGGTCGTCCACCTTCGGTGACACATTCAGCATTTTTAGCCGGCACATACACGGTAGCAGTTGTATTAACAGGGACCGTCACGTTCAAAATAAACTTACTATCTTCAATCTTCCAGGAACTTTCAATCTTGCCATTGATTGACACATAGCTTGCACGTGCTGCGGTTATTCCACCACCTGGTCTGGGACGAATGATGATTTTTTTATAGCATAGTTCATCAGTTTCGATACCGGCTACAACTCCGATTAGCCATTGGCCAACCGAACCAAAAGAATAATGGTTAAATGAATTCATGCCCGGATCCTGAAATCCTTTCTCCACGGTCCAGCCATCCCATCGCTCCCATATAGTTGTAGCACCATTCTTGATGCTGTAACCCCAGCTTGGGAATGTGTCGTTATTGAGCAGACGATAGGCAATATCGATATGCTCTGTTTGCGTCAGCGTCGGCAAAAGATAGCTTAACCCAACAAATCCGGTGGATAGGTGCCAGTCTCTTCTTTTGATAGCTTCGACCAAGTGCTTTGCAGCAAGCTCACGTTTGCTTTCGGGCAGTAAATCAAAGTATAGCCCCAAACAATAGCAGGTCTGCGTGTCGCCCTTAATTTTACCATCGTCGGAGACATAAGCCTTATTGAAAGCGTCTTTTGTTTGCTTAAAAAGCAGCTCGTACTCTTTAGCATCCTGATCTTTGCCGATAGCGGCAGCCATTTTCGACAGCAGCCGAGCACTATAGGCAAAATAGGCCGTCGCTATTACGTCTTTAGGCGTCTCTTCGCCAATAGCGACCCAGTCACCATATCCTTTATCCGGTCGGAGCAGGCCATTGCTATTCTCTTTCAGGTAAGCGATCCATCTTTTCATCGATTCATAGTGTTGCTCGATAACGCGTTTGTCTCCATAGACCTGATAGATTGTCCAGGGACATATAACACCGGCATCGCCCCAGGCGGCTGTGCCTTCGCCCATAGCGATTTTGCGCGGAGCCACGTCTGGAAATGCACCTTCCTTGCTCTGAGAATCCTCCAGATCGACCAGCCATTTAGTGAAGAACGCTGCCACATCCATATTATATGTAGCCGTGCGAATGAAGATTTGTGCATCCCCGGTCCAGCCCAATCGTTCGTCACGTTGGGGGCAATCGGTCGGCACCTCAATATAATTAGACCGCTGTCCCCAGGTTATATTGCTGTAGAGCTTGTTGACCATTGGATTTGAACACTCAAAGGAACCGGTAACAGGCATATTCGAATGTATAACAATGCCGGTAAGACAATCGAGTCCGGGCACATCTGGATAGCCGGTCACCTCTACATATCGAAAGCCGTGAAAGGTAAATCGCGGCTCCCAAACCTCTTGACCTTTGCCATTCAGGATATAGGTGTCGGTACAGCGGGCAGCACGAAGGTTCTCGGTATAAATTGTTCCGTCGGGTTTAAGCATCTCAGCAAATCGCAGCACTACTTTTGTACCGGTCTTTCCTTTTGCCTTCAATCGAGCCCAGCCGGCAAAGTTTTGACCCATATCGAAGACATAGACACCATCCTTCGGCTGTGTGCGCTTTACGGGCTTAATCTCCATGATTTTTTTCACCGTCACGCCAGGATGAGCCTCTACTTTGCTATCGATTTTTCCTGCTACTGTTACCGCATTCCACGTTGTATCATCGAATTGGGAAGTATCCCAACCCAGCATCTCCTTGCGGCTGTCGTATGTTTCACCCATCAGAAAATCCGCCTCAACAAGCGGGCCGTATGCAGCCTTCCAGGACTTGTCGGTCGAAATGACTTTTCTGCCGCCATCGGCATATTCGACTTCGAGCTGCACAAGCAATCGTGGCTGGCTGCCATAGTTTTCACGCTTGCGTCCGAAACCTACATACCCTGCGTACCAACCATCAGCAAGGATGGCTCCGATGGCATTAGAACCTCGTTTCAACAGTTTAGTTACATCATAACTCTGGTAATAGACACGTGTAGGATAATCGGTCCAGCCAGGCGTAAAAAAATCATCTCCTACACGATATCCATTGATGTGCAGCTCGTAAAGACCCAAAGCCGAGACATAAACCGCTGCGCGTTTAACAGTCCTGTCAACCAAAAAGCCCTTTCTCAGATAAGACGGCGGGGGTAAAATCAGCTCATCCTCTGAAGGTTTCCCCCAAGGCTCGTCACCAACCTTGGCAATCTCCTCCGCATTATGCCAGCCTGCATCATCGAAATCCTGCTTCTGCCAATTGTCCTGCCTGGTTTGAGATGCCTTCCAGGAACCGTCAATTAAAATAGACTCCTGGCCGGCTTCAAACTCGATCAATAACTTGCCGGCAAGCACTGCATGATTAGCAGCATCATCTTCATTTGTACTTTCAATCGCCAGAGTATTGTCTCCTGCTGTCAGCTTACCAGTTATATCAAGCGTCTGAGAAGGTTTCAATCCGGGGATACGGTGTATCTCCTGGCCGTTGAGAAATAGTATTACTTCATTGTTCGCAGTCAACCGGAAGCGTGCTCGTTTTATTGTTTTATCCAGACTTATTTCGATTTTACGTCGGAAAAACCGCCTGCGAATCTGACCGCTTTTCCGCGGATCACCCTCACCGAACCACACCCACTTGCAGTCGTCAAGTCTAATCAGCTTTGCCTTTTCTTTGTCTATATTTGCAAGCGGTTCTGTTTCATACCCTATCCATTTCCCCTGCCAGTCCGCTATATTGAGCAGACCCATTGTCCAAAACGCCGTCTTGCTCCATTCTGACACGTTCCCATCTTTATCCCAGACACGTACCTTCCAATAGCACTGCATGCTTGATTTCAAAGGCTTGCCTTTGTACTCAACCTGATTACTCCGGTCGGAGACGATTTTGCCACTATCCCAAAGATTGCCTACATTCAAATCAAGAAGACTCTCCTTGTCGGTTACTAATATCTGGCAGGCGGTTTGCACTTGGCCGCGTTCTCCGGACTGCATAATCCAGCTCAGGCGAGGTTGCGTAACATCGATCCCTAATGGATTCACTCGATACTCACAACGCAACTCTTCCACGGTCACCGCACCAGACATATCGCCTCCATCTTTTAATACAGCGCAACCAGTCAAGGCTAAACCCATGATTGCCAACACTATCGTTTTCAGTTTATCGTCCATTTTCACACCATCATATATATTTCATTTACGGGTTTTTACTTGAACCGCCATATATAAAACGCAATTGACCGATATTCGGAATCCACCGCAGGCAAGCTAACCAATTTCCAATCGCTGCTAAACGATTATGCCGACAATTTTCAGACAGAAAGGTTTTCACGTCCTTTGGCCAGGGAAACTCAAATCCGCTTGGCCAATAGACAAAAAGCGCTTTACCTACCAGATAGTTACGAGGAACAATACCTTCGCGATAGATTCGTTGGCCTTTGATTCCTATCCCCTTTTGTTCCCACAGTCTGCCATCTGCGCTATCTGGGCTGTTGTCACCAAGTACAAAAAACTCATCTTTTCCGAGTGTAATCGGATTGCCTTCCGCAGCCCTATTTGGTGCGTCTGTCTCAGTATAATGAATATCCCTGAAAATGGCTGCGTGTGATAGCGTAAGCTGTCCTGAGCCAAAGAATTTAACTTGCGGTCCAATGCCTTGTTCTATTTTGCCGGTGGCGTCTCGGCCATGTCCCAAATCGTAGGTTAACTTTTCACCCCCGACCTGGAAAATAAGCTGATGATCAACGTTGCCAAATTTAATCAAAGCCGGTTTGTTAATAAGAAGGGGCGTGACTGATTTTTTCGCCAATAGTGTTTCATTGCCTTGAGTGATTTTTGCGATGACCATTTCGCCTGTAAGATCAATCCATGCCTTATAATCCGTTTCGTATTTGCTCAGGGCGATGCCGACACGTCCGGAGGGCTTTTCTGACCGGGCATAGAAACGCACCATCAAATCACTGCAATATGGGATGGAAACGTATTTTGCTACGTCGTCATAAGCGTAGGCTGCTCTGAAATTATTACCGGTGGTGGTACTATAAACCATAGTATTGATTTGGTCGGCAGGGCAATCCAGGCTGAAAAGAGCAGGGCAATTGGGCTCATCGAGTATCCAGTTTGAACCTGTGTCGTTCACAAATGGCTGCTGCCACGAATGATGATTGAACAAACCTTCTTTTGGCCGAACAGGCTGATAATCGTTATCATAAATAGGCGTCCAAAGCTCATTCTGAACCTTGGCAGGCTTGTGTTGAATTAAGTCATTGATATAAACATCGCCATCGATGATTTCAATTTTGTCTCCCGGAAGGCCGACCAATCGCTTTATGTAATTTTCCGATGGGTTCAATGGATTTCTGAATACTATCACGTCCCATCGTTTAGGCTCAAAGAGCTGATAGATACATTTTAACACCAGAATTCTATCCCCATTTGCCACCGGCATGTAGTTATCTGTAAATCTATCATCATCCTGCTCATAACCACAGCTTGGGCAGCGTGTGGGAGGCAATTCGACGTTGCCGGGTGGTACCGTATCCTCGGGTAATCTAACCAGGTCATATCTACAGTAGGGACACCTCTGATTATTTTTCGAGTCGATGCGAAAGATGCGACCACAGTACAGACATTGCTCATAATTTCGGGGCGAAAAACCATGGCCGTATTTATATCCGCATTGGGAACAACACAGCCGGAAATGAGCGCCTTTGAGTGTATCAGCCATGCTGCCTGTGGGAATACGGAAGGCTTCCATAACAAATGCTCGGAAGACAAAGGCTAATATAAAAGCGGTTATTATCCACTCAAATGTGTTTGCGACCTCAGATGCTCTGTCTCTTTTACTTTGGTGAGCCTTATTAGAACCAGTTTTTTCATTCTTGCTGACAGCCATAAGCAACGTTCCATTTTAAGACAGCTTTTTGTGCTTTTCTATAACAAAGCCTTGATTACACATAACAAATGTCTATTATGCAAAGGTTCATTCAATTGATACTTCACAGACCTAATGTAAATCAGCAAAGCCAAAATAAAGCCAATATTATGCCCATAAACAACAGGCAGGTCAATAAGCTATCTTTCTTATTGCTTTTTTGTCATTTCGAGCGAGCCGACCTATTTACAATGATTAATGATTAAGGATAAATGATTAATCATTAATCAATCATCATTAATCATTTTTTACTGCTTCGCCCCCGTTTCTGTCTTCGACAGAAGACACGGGGGCTTCGGTCGAAATGACAGTAAGTCATTTCTACAGAGCACTTTCGTATTAGAAGCCAATTTTAAATAATGAAAATTTTGCTTCCATCGTTAAAACCACCGAAGTACAGCTTCAAAGGACGTTCACAAAACATAACAACTTTTATACCCTTGTTGCTTTTTTAGAACATAAAAATTTTTGTTAAAAAATACTTGCTGAATCGAAGTCTTTACTGTATAGTACATTGTATTAGCCTATAGTTTTGATTTTCTTGGTCACTTGTGCGGTTAATATGATAGAAGTTGTCCGAGTTTGTTTTCCAATATAGCTCTTTCCTGTAGTGAGGTAGTCTATGGCAACTATTACAAAAAAGGAACTAATTGACCGTATTGCTGAACGCACGCAAGCAAAGAGAGTCCTGGTCAAGAGTATTATCCAATCGTTTCTCGACGAGATAATAAAGGAGCTTTGCGAAAATAGCAATCGCTTGGAGTTCAGGGACTTTGGTGTTTTCGAGACCAAAACAAGAGCGGCAAGAGTCGCCCAGAACCCAAAAACTCTTGAACGTGTAGAAGTTCCTGCAAAGCGGACCGTAAAGTTTAAAATGGGCCGCATAATGAGGGGCAATCTTTTTGTCCCCACTGCAAAATCGACAGAAGCAAAATAACTTTTTACCTAAATTGCGCCATAAAAGGCTAATGAGCTTCCAGCTATAAAATTTCACTTATAGCAGAACAACATACTTTCTGGGAGTGTTAGCAGTATTATTCTAAAGGAGCGTTTATGTCAGAGGGAAAAGTTAAGTGGTTCAACCCACGAAAGGGTTATGGGTTTATCGATGGACCTGATGGTTCCGATATTTTTGTCCACTATACGAGCATAACGAGCGACGGATACAAAAGTCTTGACGAAGACGACCTGGTTAGTTTTGATATTGTTGAGGGCGAGAAGGGTTTAAGAGCTGAAAATGTAGTCCGCAAACCTTCCACAAAACCACAATCCAAATCTGTCGCAGAGACTGGCAAATAGTCATAAAGCCAAATTTCTTGCTCTTGGCCAGAGGGGAGACCTTCACAATTCCTTTATCATCATTTCCCCGAAATGCCTGACCTATGTACAATATATAGTTGGCATAAGCTATTTATATGTCAGAATAAATACATTATAGGACGCATATTAACAAGTGAAGACAGATAAAATCATCTTTCCACAGAGTTACCAGGCTATTTTTTGATAATTTGAGGGTCGTAGCAGTCAAAAAAAAACGACCATCCTGCAGGTCTATAATTTTTCTTGCAATTTAAGTGAAAATTTATTATTAAATAAACAAGCTGAAAATATTCTAATAGATTTCATATTCGGTAAAAAAGCTGTATTATGTTTCCTGCTGAGGTCAAATCCGGTCTGGATTGTAATGTTCTGGTGCTGAACAAGCATTACATGGCTATCCGCATTGTGGGAGCCAGACGTGCATTTTCTCTGCTTTTTCGCGAGCTGGCTGAAGTCGTATCATACGAAGAAGGTAAATACTCCAATTATAACTTCCAGAGCTGGTGCGAAGTAAGCCAATTCAAACGCAATTTCGAGCCGGATGAATACGATTGGGTCTCCACCGTAAATTTCTACATCGCCGTTCCGAGAATAATTCGGCTGTTATTTTACGACCGTCTGCCGCGAACCGATGTCAAGTTCAATCGGCGGAATATTTTTGCACGCGACAAAAATCGATGCCAGTATTGCGGCAAACGCAAACCAACCAGCGAGCTGTCGCTTGACCATGTCATCCCCAGAACCGTGGGCGGTAAAGCCGTTTGGGAAAACATCGTTTGTGCCTGTGCCGAATGTAATGTCAAGAAAGGCGGCCGAACCCCAAAAGAAGCCGGAATTACGCTTATCCAGAAACCCAGCAAACCAAAACACAATCCCCTCGTTCACATCCATCTCGGCGAGCAACGCTACCGAAGCTGGCAGCAGTTCCTCGACCACGCCTACTGGTCCGTCGAACTAAAATGACACCTCTTGGTGTCATTCCGAACGAATTGAGGAATCTTATCTGAATAATCGATATTCAACCGAAACCACTCCCCTCCTATCAGACTCAACGAATTGCCAATCTTCTCGCGTTATCTGCGACCACGATATAACGCCAGTTTTTAGTTCTCAAAACTTATTTTTGATTAATCCGTATGATTGCGCCTTCGCCTCTTTCCCATCTGCCGCCCCAAACGCCCTCCTCGCTATAATCTTCGCATACTGATAATAAATCAAATCGCGAATTGTCACTACATCTCTATCCGGCATATATCAAAAACCTTTGTACTCCATCATCTGTCTTTCGCCAGCAGATATTTTACGATTAACAGCGTGGAAATGACAACAAACTTATCGTATTTGCCTATATTATTCAGCGGTTTTAATTCTCCAAGTGGATATACTTCGCACATTAATTTCTTTTTGTATCAGGCTTGACAATTTTCCTTGTTTTAGGGATTCTATATAGATATCTAAAGTTTGTCCGGGTGAATCATTTGGGAAATAATGTGACAGCTATTGTTTATACAGGAGAGACAGCTTCATGAGCGAAGCACTAAGAATATTAAAAGAAATAACCTCGGCCGGTTTTAAATATCGCAAATATGTTGATCAAGTGCGCATATTCAATGATTTTGCAAACCGATTTGGCTGGCGTCCCAGTGATCACCTTGGGCCTGAATACGGGTTGACAACCAAGTCAAATGGCCACCTTCTCGTAGAACACGGATTAGAGCATGCGGCAGTTATTACATTTATGGCGGAACCCGCAAAATCCATTGAACTTCCCATTAGTGAGGTGAGGATATTACTCGAAGTCTCATATAATAATCTGGTTGATTGGCATCTTGCTGTTGACACAGAATCTGTATCTATATATTTCAATCGTAAAGATCCACCGAAGAGCCAACAAAAGTCAATAACTGCACCGGACTTTACAGCTCTTTCCGCAGAGTCTTTCCAGAGCGAGATCGAAGGTCCTTCTTTTGGGAACCTTCCAGCACTTGATACTGTACTTATTGAGACTATTGATTACTGGAAGAAGTTTCTACACGATGAAATTACTTGCACGAATAAAAATGAGGCTATCTCTGCTTTGTTCAACGCCATCATCTTTGTGCGCGCAGTTGAAGACCACTATAAACTCATATATGGAAAGTTGCCGTCAACATTGTTGGAGAGATGGCGCACAGGAGCTTCGAAAGGTAAGAATCTGTCAAGTGTGTTCTTGGAATCTCTCCGTTCATATAAAGCGGGGCGGGGCGCATCCTATCTTCTCACCTTAGATCGCCTAACTCCTTTCGAAAACCTTGACCCTTCAACGATTGAAAGCCTTATCAGTGATTTCTATAGGGTTAAGCAGACACCATATACATACAATTTTGCATTGATGTCACGTCACGCTTTGAGCCGGATTTACGAAAAATACGTAGCACTTTTAAGGCAGGAGAAAACCACAGAAGGAGCTCAGAAAACACTTTTCCCTATAGATCTTCCGGAAGCGGATCGAAACAAAGCTGCTGGTGCTATCTACACTCCACAGTTTATCCCACGGTTCTTCTGTAAATTCATTGAGAACCAGCTTCCACCACGTGATTTTCGAGAACTTAGGATCTCGGACCCTGCCTGTGGTTCCGGGATATTTTTAAGAACCTTCCTTGAAAGAAAAATTGCCCGCAATGAGCTCACCACAGCAGATATCCAGAATTGCTTCAAAGCGATTTTAGGATTGGATATAGACGAAAACGCTTGCCAAGCAAGTAGACTTTCCTTGGCGTTGCTACACCTGATGCGCACCGATAAACTACCCTCTGCCTCCGCCTTGAAGGTGTTTACAGAGGATGCAATAGAGTTTTATAAGTCACATAGGACAGTTCATGAAGCTTATGGTGCAGTGGTTGGTAACCCACCATTCGTACGATTGGAACTGCAGAACCAAGTTTTGCAAAAACGCGTGAGAAGCTTTCTTTCCAATATAGCACACGGTCGAGTGGATTTGTATTTGGCAATATTACGTGTTGCGATGAATATGATTGAGCAACGAGGTTTTCTCGCATTCGTCTTACCCCATAGTTTTCTCATTGGTGATGCTCCTACGACTATCAGAAAAGAACTGCGGCAGCAATTCTGGCTGCGCTGTGTAGTTGATCTATCAGCAATTCGGGTATTTGAGGATTTTAGTTCTTATGTCGTTCTTCTGATTGCCCAGAAGAAAGCAAGTGATGTTAGATCTGCCCCTGCGTGTCGCGTAGTTCTCTGTCAAGATTTTGTCGCGCGCGCGCTTCAGGACTGCCTGGATAATAAAACAATTCGAAATCCATACTATTCAGTTTTTGACGTGGACCAGGAGTACTTCGGAGATAGACCTTGGGTATTGTTGGGTCCAGAAGAGGTCTGCTTGGAGCGCAGATTGCAAGCAATGTCAACAGTTAATGACTTTCTTGTCGTCCGTGAAGGTTTAATTACTGGAGATGACAGAGTTTACATTCTATCTGCTGATGAACGGCCTTCTCAGGAACGTGCATTGTATGCTCCTTTTTTGCCTGATAGGCAGATAGAGCGATATACAGTCCCAAATAAAACGAACAAATATGTCTACTATCCTTACCGGGCTGGTAAACGTATATTGGAGGAAGATCTCCGAAAGGCTAATGAAACGTGGGCGTATCTTAATAAGCATCGTCCCAAACTTGCAAGAAGTGCTTCAAGAACATGGCCTTATTTGGTACGCGGGAGAGAAAAAGAACTTTTGCAACCGAAGATAATTAGCCCATATCTTGTTCTTTCTCCACGTTTTGCCTTAGATATCGATGGCAAATATACTGTAAGTCATGGACCATTTCTCATTCCATCAGTAAAAGATTTTGATTTAGACCTCCTCAAGTTTTTCACTGCTGTGCTGAATTCTTCGGTTGTTCATTGGTATCTAGGGACTCACGCATACCGTTTTGCGCGTGGGTATGTTAAACTCGATCCAGCCTATCTACGGAAGGTACCCGTACCTGACCCATCAAGGATATCGCCCGCGCACTTCAATCAAATTGTAAGACTTGTAGATAGGAGAATAAAAACAAATAATATGAACCTTGAAGTAGAAATTGACAAACTTGTGCTTGACACTTACAAGTTAACTCTGGCTGATCGCAAACTTTTGGGTTTGGAGAGTAATTAGGAATGCACAAGCTGTTTCTTTCCGAAGCCGATCTCGAGAGTCGACGCAGGGAACTTCCCAGGATTTTGAGACCGTTGATATCCGATGTTTCTTATATACAGGCAGCTTATCAACTTATAGGTCAGTATGGAAAAGCGATAGCACTCCGCCAAGGACAAACAGGATCTTTATCTTACGATCACTGGCGCGTCAGCTTAATACGTTTTGACGTTTCTATGGCCTATTTCGAGATCTGGCAGTATTTAAGTGGTCAACATCGTACCAGTTGCTATCTGTTACACAAAGCCTATTTTCACCTCTATCTGCCTCAGCCTACCGGTGTTGAAAAGGAACTCCTATTTTTACACTGTGATCCTCAAGAGCCAAATGATAGCCCTCATTATAGGTACAAGGTTGGCCCACACCTTCACTTCGAAGTTGCTGGCGCCCCTTGGAAGAATGCCCATATTCCCTTGTGCGATGGCTGGCAAGAACAAATTCTTCAAGACATAGATAAACTTGACCAAGCCATTACAAAAGCCATTGACTTTATAGCGGACCAATTCCTGCCATTGATCGAAGTAAATCAATAGATACCTGCAGTATAAATCTCTTGAACATTGCTGCTCGCCAAATTCGACAAAGAAAAGCTGAAAGTGAAAGTTATGACCTGATATTTGTTCCCTCGACCCATCCCCAATATCAATTATCGGCTGAAATCTCGTGCTTCGCAGCGCTTCGCAGAGTAGCATCAATAAATTATAATTGGTATTTTATACCCAATAGTTGGTATTTTATCGTATTGCGTATTTTGTATATCGTATATCGTATGCCGTTCATCGTCCTTCATCTGTCCTCCGTCTTCTGCCCTCTGCTCTCGTCTGTCCTCTGTAGTCCGTCCTCTGTCGTCTATGATACAAGACTTGAGCTACCTCCTATGGAGTTTCCTATTTTCCCTATTCTAACAAAATGTTAATTTTTAAAAAGTGTTAGATTTTTGACAATTTTTGCTCAAAAAGCGCGCGTTTCTGTAACTTTTTGCAAATTTCTACTCATTTTTGCACACTTTTTAGCCCATTTTTTCTTGTCTATTTTACCTAAACCCTACAATGTGAATCATGAAACGCATTTTTGAACTGATATTGATTATGCCCTCTGAAAAATTGCCAAAAAATGCCAATTTTTGAAAATTCCGGATAATTTAAGTTCAGAATCGTGTTAAACTGAGCAAAAAACCTTGTGCTAATGAATAGTTGTTTTTCGCGAGATACCAAATCCAAATAAGGATTTGAAATAACACTTTATCCAGCCTATGTGCAGAATATGAGGGACGAGGGATGCTGGTTAGCCGGTGATGGCTTTCCAGCTTTTATTCAGCTCCTCCATCAGGGTGATGACCTCATGAATTATCTGAGGATCGCGATTTGTATTGGCCTCGGATAACCGTCTATTCATAAAAGAATAGAGCTTGCGAAGATTAGCAGCCACTTCGCCGCCGGCCTCCATATCCAACACCGCATTAAGCTCGTTGATTATATCCTGAGCTCTACCAATGAAACGTCCTTTTGCCTCGTAATTACGCGCATCTAATTCCCTGATTGCCAGCTTCAGAAACTTGACGGCGCCATCGTAAAGCAGCACAATCAGCCGACCCTTGCTTTGAGTGGTAATTGCGGCATTTTGATATGCTGCTATTTCCTTCATCGTGGTTCTCCATTAATAGTTCGTTGTAAAAAGTGAGCTAAAATGAACTAAATATCTTGCAGGGAGATGACGCCCCTGTGTTGTCGTCATCTCCCTGCCTGTTGCTAAAAACTTAAGTAAGCTACTATTTTTATCTCAGCAATGTCAACGCCATCTGAGGAATTGTATTTGCCTGAGCCAGCATCGCAGAACCAGCTTGTGCCAATACCTGGTTTCTGGTCAATTGTGCCATTTCGGTCGCTACATCGACATCCGAAATACGGGATTCGGATGTCTTCAGATTCTCAGCCTGGATGTTGAGCACCGATATGGTGCTTTCCAGACGGTTCATCTTATAACCGAAAGCCGCACGAGCCTCGTCTTTTGTGCCGATAGCAATGTCGAGTGTCGCCAATGCGTCTGAGGCATAGGCGGCAGTTGTGATGTTGAGACCACCGATAACCTGATCGTCAACGTAGTTGTTGGCATTAAGTACGGTACTATCATCATCGGCAGCATCAGTAACTGCGGTTCCACCGCTTCCGTTAACGGTAAGATCACCTTCTTCTGTAGTACTTGATACTGTCATCGTCACACCGTCGGCTTCGAGTCTTGAAGAGAGCTTCAGCGAGTAGGTTCCATTTTCGTTTGTAACGATAGATGCCATGTCATAATTTTTGT
>CAZIED010000030.1:0-14316 GCA_964538525.1 uncultured Pirellulales bacterium
TTTGTAGAATCTCCGCCCCGCGGACGGTAATTAAATCCGCCCGCCCCGGCCCAGCTCCAACGAGATATACAAAACCTTTTAACATAGCGTTCAGCGTACAGCGTTCAGCGTATAGGAAAATTACAAACCACAACGAACAATGAACTACGAACTAATTTCTTAAAATACCAAAAACACAGCGAAAATGCTATTGATTTTGCCTCTTTTTCACGAGCCAAGATGTAAGGTGTGCACCGCACACCGTTACAGAATCGGCGGGCATTGCCCGCCCTACCAATACCAAAGACAATCCCGCAATAAACCTGTCCTGAGCCGTGTCGAAGGATTGTGTGGCTAAATACTTTGAAGGATGTTTTTACCTCCGGCTGATAAGAGATTGCTTGCGAGTTCGTCGGCGAGTTTGTCGGCACTGCTAATCTGGCCGCTAATACTACGACTTATAAAATTCTTGCCTTCCAAATCAGATATAAATGCGTAAATCTTTATTTTCTCTCCAACAATCTCTGCAAAGGCACCGACCGGTGCGTGACAGCCGCATTGTAGTGTTGCAAGAACCTGCCTCTCGGCAAAAGCGGCCGTCCGAGCAATCTTATCATCTATCGCAGAGATAAGCTCAGTCGTCGCAACATCATCGGCTCTTGTCTGAACGGCCAGAGCGCCTTGAGCGGGGGCGGGAATAAACTGCCTCGGCTCAAAACAAAATGAGATTTTATCTGATAAGCCGAGCCTTTCAACGCCGGCCCGCGCCAAAATAATCGCGTCAAATTTACCTTCTTCGAGCCTTTTTAATCGAGTAGTGACATTGCCGCGAATAGGCATTACATGAAGGTCGGCTCGCAAACGTTTCAATTGTGCTACTCGGCGTAAGCTGGAAGTACCAATCTTGGCTGCGTGCGGAAGCTCTTCTATCGAATTAATCCGCTCAGCGGCAATTAAACAATCCTCCACAAACTGCCTGTCACAGACCGCTGCGATAGTAAGTCCATCACGCAACTTTGTCGGCAAATCCTTTAGGCTGTGAACCGCAAAATCTACCTGGCCAGCAAGCAAAGCATCTTCCAATTGCGAGGTAAAAAAGCCGGTCTCCTTGAGATTCCATAAGGCGGTGCGCCTGTCGCGGTCGCCGGTGGTAGTCACCTTCTTGATTTCAATTTGTAAATCCGGGAAAATTCTCTTTAGAGAGCCTATTACAATCTCAGTTTGAGCAACGGCGAGCCTTCCGCCACGAGTCGCGACAGTAAGGGTCTTCATAAAAATCTATTCCGGCGTCGTGCCGACGCCGGCTAAATAATCCCCCCGATAAATCCGCCGCATGTCTGGCGGATTTATCGGGGGGCTAAACAAATATTATTTGTGTTCGTCCTGCGAGGGACCCCGCTTTGCGGGAATCCAAAGGAACATTTTATTTATCAGATCAATGGCCTGGAGCTGCTCACTGCTTAGATTGTCACCTCCACTATTCTTGATGAAACTAATTGGGCTATGCAATACCTTCTTCACAAGCGACTCGGCAAAAAACTTTAGCTTTTCGCTGTTGTCCAGGCCAAAGTCTTTTGCGTAACGCCTCGCTTCGGCATGAGCAAGCTGGATACCACGCTGCATAAGCTGCGAAACCGCCGGGGCAATATTTAACGAATCATACCAATTCATAAATTTATCCGTAAAGTCATCGACAATTGCCTGAGCCTTGGGGATTTCGCTGCTGCGTTTTTTTATGTTGCTGGTTATCTGCTCATTTAAATCATCAATATTATATAGCATCACACACTTAAACTTTCTGATTTTAGGCTCTATGTCCCTGGGGACAGCAATATCTATCATCAATAGAGGCCTGTTTCTACCGGAAAGATTCTCCTTAACCATATCATAAGTCACTATGGGCGTCGCAGAGGCAGTCGAGCTAATTATCAAATCAACGTCATCCAGCCTTTCAGGTATCTGGTGCAGACCAATTACTTGGCTGGTGTTGAGATGTTTTTGCAAAGCTTTTGCTCTTTGCTTATTACGGTTCGCAATGATTAAACTTGCCAACTGTGATTTGAGCAGATACCTCGCCACAAGCTCGGCATTTTCGCCGGCGCCTATGACCATTGCGGTACTCGCAGCGAGATTAACTTTTTTCTTAGCCAATTCGACTGCAGCCAAGCTGATTGAAACTGCACCGCAGTTAATATGCGTGTCGGTCCGTACGGCTTTTCCAGCGCGAAAGGCCTGGTGAAAAAGCCGGTGAAATATTATCTTGCTCATCCGGCTATCAGTTGATTCTTTATAAGCGGCTTTTACCTGTGACAAAATCTGACTCTCGCCAATCATCTGCGAATCAAGGCCAGCAGCTACTTCAAATAGATGTTGAACCACATCCTTGCCAGCTGCTTGCGTGCTATACTTTTTCCATACACTAATCACACCCGGCTGTACCTGCCCAATAAGCAGCGTTAAAAATCGGCTGCAATCAAAATCCTTCTGTGCATAAAGATAAAATTCAAGGCGATTGCAGGTCTGGAGAATCACGGCCTCGCTGACGGCCTGCTCCGTGTGCATTTGCTTTAGCAGGTAGCTTTGCTGCTCAGAAGTTAAAGCAACCTTTTCGCGCACTTCAACAGGGCAATTGTGATACGTTATATTGTTCAGAGTAAGCTTCATTGACGCCGCTTCTATCTTAATTGCTCATCAATTTTGCATAGTGTAACCAAATAGTGTAACCAAGATGTTTGAACCTATCAAGGCCAAATCTCTTACAATCAATACTACAATGAATATCCTTGCAAACAGGTTTTTTCCTGCCATAATTTCTTTGTTAATACTATTTGCTGAGCTGTAAAAGGAGCATCGATGAACAGGTTTAGATGGATTGTTTTGCGGATTGGTTCGACGCTGATTATCCTATTGATTTTCCTGTCCATTTATGGGGCATTCATCGGCGCTGAACGGTCAAAGAACTTTTTCAACTCTCTGCCATTATCTGTTTATTGGATAGCCTTGATACTCCTGCTGATAACCGGTATTTTAGTTTTTCGCCGACTAATACGCGTCCCCAGCCTTTTATTTATACACGCCGGCTGCATCCTCATCTTGGCTGGTGCTATTTGGGGTTCACAAGAAGGCCATAAGCTGCAAAAAAAACTTTTCGTAATCGACAAAATCCCCGCAGGAAAAATGCTCATATATGAAGGGCAACCAGAAAACAAAGTCCTTTTAGAAGATAACGAAACATTTAAAAAGCTGCCCTTCTATGTGCAATTGAATGACTTCCGAATCAAATATTATAAGTCGGAATACTTACATATCCAAAGCCGAGATGGGAAAAGCTGGAGGATAGCCGTCGAAATCGGCAAAGAAATCCCTCTGGATGAAGACGGGGATACAGTAAAAATACTGCAGGTCTTTGAGAACTTCAAACTCAAAATCGAAGACGGCAAATATGTCCCTTATGATGACCAGCAACCCGGTTTTAATGCCGCACTTGAGGTTGAACTTAAATCGCCCGAAGGGGAATTATCTACTCGATACATCTTTGAGCGATTTGCCGGCCATATCTACCCAGAAGATAAATTTCTTCTACGCTATCAAAGAGACATCAGCGATTACGTAAGCGAGCTAAAGATTATCCAGGATAATAAGGTTGTTGCCGAAAAGAACATCGAGGTAAACCACCCTCTTCAATTCGGCGGTTATCATTTCTACCAGCATTCTTACGACGAACAAGCCGGCCAATACACCATTCTTATGGTCGTTTCGGACACAGGTGTAACCATTGTTTATGCCGGATTTTTAATGCTTTGTGCCGGCGTTTTCTGGCACTTCTGGTTAAGGCATTTATTTATAGCGAAGAAAACAGATGGAGATTAAATATACAATTCAGGGATTATTGATTTATATTGCCATCACGGCATACCTGTCAGCGTTTCTGACGACACTGCTTGGCCGGGCGAGAACAGGACACGCTCTTTATATATTCGGCTTTATAGTTGCAGCATTATCTTTTGGCTATCGCTGGTACGATGTTCGCCATGTCCCTTTGCAAAATCTTTTTGAGGTGTTTTTATGCCTTGGCATGATTTGCTATCCAATCTACTGGTTTTGTCAACGCTTTTTACGGGTAGGAGGCGGAAACAGTGACATGCTTATAGGAGCCATAGTGCTTTTTCCGGCTGGCTTTATCTTTAATGCCCAGCCGCAATATTTACCGCCGGCCTTGCAAAGCCGGCTATTCGCACCACATGTAGCCGTTTATATGCTCTCCTATATTTTTATGGCAAAAGCAGCCGTGCAAGCCGTCCGGCAGTTAGCCAATAAAATGCACGTCGCCAATGAGAAACTACTTCCACCTGAAGAGGCAACCTATAGGATGATATGTGCAGGTTTTCCGTTGTTGACGCTCGGCCTTATACTCGGCTCCTGGTGGGGGAAACTCGCCTGGGGTGATTACTGGGGCTGGGACCCCAAAGAGCTGTGGTCGCTGGCGTCATGGCTGGTTTATGCTGGATATTTTCATTTCCGCTATATGTTTGGTAAAAAATATCCTCGTCTTAACGGCATCTGGGCAGTTTCCGGCCTTGCCTTTATAGTAATAACCCTGCTCTGGGTGAACCTTTCCCGGCTTTTTCCGGGCCTGCATAGCTACGCAACCTGACATGAACAACACACCACGTCCACAGGCTAAAAAATCTATTGCATATTTCTGACATAGGCATATAATTTTGGTTTGCATATAAACCGGATTATTTAAGAAATAACAATACAAGAAAATCACAGGAGAAAAATTTGTATGGAATCGATTGCGGCACAGGAAATCAATTTATTTGCTGACCAGCTCCCATCAACGGAAGAAATCGTAAAATTTTCTCACTCCGTAAACTCCAGCGAGGCCAATCAGCTCAAATTCGCCGAGCAGCTACAAGCACAAATGTCTAAAACTTCTCCAAAGGATATGCTGGCGGTGGGAATAGGACTTTTTATTCTCGGAAGATTTAGTGAAGCTATTGATAAACTTCAAAAGGCTAAAGACTGCAAAGAAAAATTCAGATACCTATCTTTCGCACTTCGCCGCCTCCGCAGATTCGATGAAGCCATTGCGAACCTGCGAAAATGCCTCGATTACGGCGATGACTCTCTAAACATTGCATTAGAAAAAGCCGCCACATATCGACAGGCATCAGATTACGACGCCGCAGCAAAAGAGCTTAAAACCTGTGTCAACTTCGAAAATGTCAGTGCCGAATACCACTATCAGCTCGCTCGTCTCCAGGAAGCTCGTGGACTATATCAGGAGGCAACCGATAATTACAAGACAGCACTGGAGCTGGACCCAAACCATCAAAGAGCGCTTTTTCACCTGGCTTATCGCTGTGATTTAGCCGGCGACGAAGAAGCAGCCATTGATTATTACAAACAAATTGTCTCCGGCTCTCCAACTTATGTAAATGCCCTGCTGAATTTAGCTGTCCTTTATGAAGACGCCGACAAGTACGACAAAGCGTCCCAATGCGTGGACAAAGTGCTCCAGTACCATCCCAACCACCAAAGGGCAAGCCTGTTTAAAAAAGATATCGAAAGCTCAAAGACGATGATTTATGATGAAGAAAAGGAAAAGAAGAAAACCCACAAAAACCTGCTTCTTGAAACGCCTATCTCCGACTTTGAGCTGTCGGTACGCAGCAGAAACTGCCTTAAGAAAATGAACATCGAAACAATCAATGACCTTCTAAATATTACCGAATCAGATCTGCTGTCTTATAAAAACTTTGGAGAAACATCGCTGCGAGAAATCAAGGGAGTTCTTGAATCGAAAGGGCTGCATCTGGGTATGGCGCTCGAAGAAAAACGGTTTCCTTCAGATGCATTACCAGATCGCAGCACCGAAGCCGACCAGGGACTGCTGAATAAGCCGGTCGATGACCTGCAGCTATCAATACGATCGCGAAAGTGCATGCAGCTCCTCAATATTCGCACCATCGGCGAAGTGACACAAAGAACCGAAGCCGAACTTCTCGGCTGCAAAAACTTCGGCGTAACAAGCCTGAACGAAATCAAAAGAGTCCTGGCCAACCTCGGATTATCGCTGCGACGCCTGGATTGACAGAGAATTTTTGCTGATAACGCTTTTAATGTCTTTTTTTAGAATCGGCCATCCAAATTTAAATTGCAGCAAACTCTTCGGGCAGATATTTCTGTTAGGGACATTGTCTTTGTTGCTGATTACTCAACCCGGCTGCAAAACCAGGCAATTTATCAGGCCCACGCCACAGATGAACACCGAATCACGATTCTGGGTGAGAGTCCTGCTGCTCGACAATGTCACTGAATGTACCGTGAAAAGCACCTCATCTTTAAATGTCACCAATACCGGCTTATGTCCACAAACATTAACCAGCCAGGTTCGTCTTGAGACGATTGACGAGCCAACAAAGATTGAATTACAAAATAGCAGAATCACAATTGCCGGCCAGCCCTTCATGGGGAGCATATTATCTGTTTGCCCTGACGTCCCACATATATTCAGCATAAACGGTGATGAATACCGCGGCAAATTAGAGATAATAATCAATCCCGACGGAAACTCCTTCGATGTGATTAATTTTATCCCGCTTGAGCCGTACCTTGCCGGCGTAGTAGGTGCCGAAATGCCTGATTACTGGGAACCGGAGGCACTCAAAGCCCAGGCAATTGCGGCCAGAACCTACTGTTTGTATATTAAAAAACGCTTTGGCGAAAATCGCAACTGGGATATCTCAAAAACACAGGCTAACCAGGTTTATGCCGGCGTTAAAGCAGAGTCCGCGCAAATCTGGGACGTTATTAATAAAACATACGGCCAGGTATTAGTCTGCAGGCATCCCGATGGCAATGAAGATATATTTCCAACCTATTACAGCTCGGTCTGCGGCGGCCATACCGAAAACAGCGAACACGTCTTTGGTGATTCCTTCGAGCCCCTTGCCGGAGTCGTTTGTCCCTATTGCAAAGACGTGGCTAAACTTACTTTCTTTTTCTGGCCCATGGCACAAATTGATAAGACCACCATCACCAACAGATTGTTTCAGAGATACCCAAAGCTAAAACAGCTCGGAGAAATCACTGACATTTTGCCTTCTGAGCAAAGCGAATATGGAACATTTTCACGGCTGACAAAAATCAAAATTGCAGGTTCGACCGGCCAAAGCGATTTTCTGCGAGCAGAGGACTTCCGGCTTGCCATTGACCCAACAGGTCGGCAATTAAAAAGCACCAGTTGCCTGATTATCAAATGGGACGATAAATGGGCATTCTTAGCCGGCAAGGGCTGGGGCCACGGCGTAGGAATGTGTCAACATGGTGCTGAAGGTCTGGCCAGAGACGGAAAAACAGCAAGCCAGATACTTCAATATTACTACCCTGGTTCTACGATTGTAACTGTTTATTAGTCTGCGAAGTGAAAAATTGCGAACGACAAGATCGTATATCGTATGTCGTAGGTCGTAGGTCGACATACGAAAATGCAAAATACGAAATTGCGAACACTGACTTCATCCATATTAACCTGAAATCCTGATAGCCTGATTCCCACATCCTGATAACCTGGTAATCAGATAACCTAAATCAGCAATGCGGCTTAGCACTGGGCGAATTGTTAAGTAAAACTATAAATATTTATCGAAATGATTGACTTCCATATTCTACATAAGGACTCAAAATCCAACGCAAGGCAAGGTATCCTAACCACATCCCACGGAAAGGTTGAAACCCCTGCTTTTATGCCGGTAGGCACCGCCGGGGCGGTAAAGGGCATCACGCCACAACAACTCAAAGAAACCGGCACCGATATTATTTTGGCCAACACCTACCACCTGATGTTAAGGCCGGGCGTCGAGGTAATCGAAAAGCTCGGTGGACTGCATAAGTTTATGGCATGGGACCGGCCAATATTAACCGACAGCGGCGGTTATCAAATCTTTTCATTAAACTCATTAATAAAAGTTAATGACAACGGCGTGGAATTTACCAGCCACA
The DNA here is from genome assembly GCA_964538525.1 of uncultured Pirellulales bacterium. Taxonomy (GTDB): domain Bacteria; phylum Planctomycetota; class Phycisphaerae; order Sedimentisphaerales; family Anaerobacaceae; genus CAZIED01. The sequence continues at coordinate 7,990 of CAZIED010000030.1, forward strand.
TAGATGGTGCAAAAATATACCTGGACGCTGAAACAGCAACAACGATACAGAATCGGCTGGGCGCCGATATAATAATGTGCCTTGACCAGTGCACGGCCTTTCCTGTCGAAGAGGCGAAACTAAAAGAAGCAGTAGAAAGAACCATCCGCTGGGCTAAACGCTCCAAACAGGCGCATAACAACAAAAACCAGATAATATTCGCTATTGTACAAGGCGGGATAAATCCTCAGATTAGAGCCTATTGTGCGTCGGAACTTGTTAAATTGGGTTTTGATGGTTTCGCTATCGGCGGATTAGGTTTAGGTGAAGGTCACGACAATATGATAAAAATAGTTTCCCATACTACACAGCTTCTGCCAGAGAATTTGCCTCGTTATCTGATGGGCGTGGGAAGCCCCGCGGATATTATCGCGGCGGTAAAAGCCGGTGTCGATATGTTTGACTGTGTGCTGCCAACACGAAACGGCAGAAATGCCTTTGCTTTTACTGAAAACGGGCCTTTAAGACTGAGAAACAATGCTCATATACGAGACAATCAACCAATCGAACCCGGCTGCGACTGCTATTGCTGTGAGAGTTTCAGCAGGGCTACACTTAGACACTTTTTCAATTGCGGAGAAATGCTCGGACCTATCTTGGTTTCCCTGCACAACCTGCGATTCTATCAAAGGCTGATGGCCCAAATAAGGTTGAGTCTCGAAAAAAACGAATTTTCCGCGTGGGCGGACGAACAGTTCAAAAAAGTATAAATCTTTCGACATGTCAAAAAATAATAGATAGATTTAACAAATTCTTTTATTTTCAGCGAATTCAGGTTATAAATAGTGTTTTTTAAGAATGCTTATTGTTTTTCACTGACAGGTTATGTATATGCAATAGATTGCTCGATGAAAGGAAAACAGAAATGAATATATGGATATTATCTGAAGCTGAAGGCCCGCCAGCCCCTTCCAGCATCACCTCAGAGCCGGTTAACACGCAAGGCGAGGCTATAACGGTGGTGCCGGATTCAAACACTCCCCCTGCCGCCACAGGTGCGCGAAGGTCCGCTGGTTACTCCCAGCTTATTCTGCTTGTCTTGATGTTCGTGGTATTTTACTTCATTATTTTCAGAGGTCCACATCAACAAAAAAAACAACAAAGAAAGATGCTCGAATCGCTGGAAAAGAACGACCGTGTTCGCACTATCGGCGGTATTATCGGAACTATAGTCGATATCAAGGGTGATGAAATCACATTGAAAGTCGATGAATCTAACAATACAAAAATCAAAGTAATTGTTTCAGCTATTGGCAAGAATTTGTCGAAAGATAAATCATAATTAGTAATTGGTTCATTGTTATGAGTTCATTGTTAATCGATGAACAATGAACTATGAACAATAACCGTTCTGAGGAATATTATGGGCAAAAATTTGATGCCGAAAACCATTTTAATTATCTTCTTGGTAGTTATAGCAGCATTGGCTTTGTATCCGCCAAGTAAGACCTTAAAACCTGGAATCGACCTGGCTGGAGGTACAAGTCTTATCTATGAAATCGACGCTCAGGGTCTTAACAATGAAGAACAAAAAGATTTGGCCGAGAGAATGATAACCGTTCTCCGCAGACGAATAGACCCGGCTAATTTCCAAAATCTCGTCTGGCGGCCACAGGGTAACACCCGCTTTGAAATACAAATGCCCCTGTCCAGCACCGAGGCACGTCAAAAACGGCAGAATTTTGAAACAGCCCAGGAAGAATTACTATCTGAAAATATAAACAAAATAATAATCTTACAAGTTTTGGGGAAATCTGCCGAAGAACGAACCAAAAAGTTCAATGAAATTGCTCACGGTGATCCAAACAGACTCAAGAAACTCGAAGACTTTTCAAAAGCATACGACGAGCGTAAAGACCTGCAAAACACCCGAGATAAGCTCGATAACGAGCTTAAGACCATAGAAAACAATATCTCCTCTGCGGGGCTTTCACTCGATAATATTAAGTCAAATAGAAGCAATTGGATTAAATTAAACCAGCAGCAGTTTCAAGACACGTTAAAGAAATTTCTACACCCCGATGCTAATCAAATAGGTGCATCCGACCCTAACCTACAGCTCCTTACAAAGTACGTTAATAATTACAACAACTGGGCCAAAATTCTTGACCAGCTTACCAATCCCCAAACTGGAAAGAACATCCTGTATGAACAAGCCGAGAACGAGCTTGAAAAACTAAATCTGACTGAGGACCAAATAAACCTTGTGCTGGAAATGCCCCAGAAATCCAGCGAGAGAAAGAAACAGATTGAGCAGCTTAAAAACGAATTTGTGGACCGTTCGGAAAAAATCATCCGTATTATAGCCGCTTACGACGAATATCGTCCTTTCAGAGGCAGACTCGATGATCCCAGTGATCTACAGAGGATGCTAAAAGGAGCCGGAATACTGGAGTTCAGAATACTACCGACTATAGACCAATTAGATGCCGCAGAATTAACCTCCAGTGAAGTGGATGCTTACGCCAAGAACCTCACTGAAAAAGGTCCTAAATATGCGTCAGACAATAAATATATTTGGCTTGAAATAGAAAATATTAATGATTGGCATACTCCTGATTCGATTGCCGCCCCATTCGGAAAGAAATATTACGTTCTGTGCAGCAATAAACCAAATGAAGTCATGCAGCACACACCCGGTAAAGGGGACTGGAAGCTTGAAAAAGCCGCCCCGGGACACGATGAATACGGCCGAAATGCCATAGACTTCGCCCTCGATGAAAGAGGTGGAAGACTATTCGCTAACGTTACGGGAAGAAATATCAATCGTCCCCTTTGCATTCTGCTCGACAGTGTCGCAATATCCGCACCAAATATTCGGTCAAGAATCTCGACACGCGGCCAAATAACCGGCACATACTCACAAACAGAAGTTATTGATATGGTCAATAAGCTCAATGCCGGATCGCTACCCGCTCGACTGATTGAACAACCTATATCCGAAAGAACCATTGGGCCTTCTATTGGTGCTGATAACCGTGACAAAGGGATTCGATCCGGCTTAATCGGTGTGATGCTCGTAATAGCATGCATGGCCGGCTACTATCTGCTTGGCGGCGCAATCGCCGATGCTGCATTGCTTATGAACCTGCTGTTTACACTGGCGATAATGTCAGCATTGCGAGCAACCTTCACCCTGCCCGGCATCGCCGGAACCATACTTACCATAGGCATGAGTGTTGATGCCAACGTCCTTATCTTCGAAAGAATCCGCGAAGAACAGCAAAAAGGAGCATCAATAGCAACAGCCATCAAGAACGGCTACCAAAGGGCATTCAGCGCCATTTTCGACTCCAACCTTACCACCATCATCGCAGCAGCAGTTCTGTACTGGGTTGGTTCAGAAGACATAAAAGGCTTTGCAATAGTGCTTATGCTCGGCCTTATCTCAAACCTTTTTACCGCCGTTTTTGTAACTCGCGTAATATTTGACTGGTTAATATCTAAAAAGATTATTAAAGAACGCCTTATTATGCTCCAGCTCATACGCAGGCCGAATATCAACTGGATGCGTTATAGACCGGTCTTCTTTACCATATCCGGGGTGCTAACGATAGGCGGCCTAATCATTTTCTTCACTAGAAATGACGTAAAAAATAATAAATACGACATCGAATTTACCGGCGGAACAAGCGTCCAGATCAATTTGAAAGAAGGTGTGCATCTTTCTCGTCAGGATGTTGAAAACAGAATACAAAAAGTCGGCCTTACTCTAAACAATTCTGCCCTGGCTACGGCAAACATCTATAGCATCGGAAAAACAGACAATTCTTACGAAATAACCACAACCGCAACAAATAAAATCACTGCGACCGTCACTTTCACTGAATCCGGCCCCGGACTTGATCAGGGACAACAATCGGTTCAAAGCATAACCGCAGCGATTAATAAGGCTGAAGAAAAGTTTCCCCGCAGCCTTAGCAATCTATTAGTAATACCCCCGAACTACGAACGCCGAACTACGAACACCGAACACCGAACATTCATCGTTTCAACGAGCGAGATAAGCCCGTCCCTTGTGAAAAACGTGCTGACCGCGGCCTTTCCCAGCGCCAATATCTCGGAGCCAAAGGTCGATGAGGTTGTCAACAATGCGGTAAAAACTGCCTTTGAAGGCGAGCTGGAGATTAGAAGAAATCTCAAGCCCGATATTACGTCAAAAGAGAAAATAACCGGTGCTCTTGCCGATGCACAACCTGAGCTTGCCGCTTTTCCAGGGGGGATCAAGATCATCTGCCGGTTAGGTGTATCTGCCACACTGCAGGACCTCGACCAAAGATTAAACGACTTACGATTCAAACCTGATACACAAAACCTGACTCGAAATGTTCGCTTCAGAATCTTCGGCCCTGATATGAAAGTGATTGAACCAAACCAGCCGATAAACGCCTTTGTTTACGTTAGTGCTCACCCAGAGGCCGGCCTGCGGGAATTGACTGAGGACGAATGGACACAGTTTGTTGAAAATGAAACAGCCAAAGTCATGGCGGCAACAACGTTGGAAACCTCTCTGCCGCGGGTGACTCTGATAAGTCCATCTGTAGGAAGTGAGGCAAGAACACGGGCGTTAATTTCCATTGTGCTGTCACTGGCAGCCCTTCTTATTTATATATGGTTCCGATTTGGCAACCTTCGTTACGGCATAGGAGCCGTCATAACGCTTTTCCACGACACCTGTGCGACTGTCGGAATGGTCACCGCATGCACTTACATCGCTGAAACGATTATCGGCCAGAAGCTGCTTATTGGAGATTTCAAGATTAATATGGCAATGATAGCCGCCTTTCTGACCCTTCTTGGATATTCGATAAATGACACAATCGTCATCTATGACCGTATTCGTGAAAACCGCCGCAAAGATATTCTGACGCCACAGATAATCAACAATAGCATCAATGACACAATATCAAGAACACTCTTGACAGGCACTACCACATTGATTGTTTTATTTATCATGTATGTTTTTGGCGGCCCGGGACTTCGAGGCTTTAATTTCGCAATGCTCTTCGGAATTATTGAGGGAACATATTCTTCAATAGCTATTTCAGCCCCAGTACTTCTTCTGAGCGTAAAAAAAGCTGCTGAACGGCGTTAACAATGCAAAAAGACTACAAAATAGGAATGATTTTGGGCATGATGGTTATTCTTATAGCCGGACTTTGGATGGCTGTCCGACCCTGCCTAAGTCCAAGCCCCCAATCAGAGGTACAAAAAACTCTCGTTTCTCGAAATTCGTTACTCGATACTCGACGAGATACAACGCTACACGAGAATCCGGCATCGAGCATCGAGAATCGAGCATCGAACATCAAGAATCGAGAACCGCAGACTATCAATGGCGCAAGCCATGCTGTGCAAAGCCAAAAAATTCATATTGTCCATCAGGGAGATACCCTTTCCGCCATTGCGGGTCAATATTATGGCTCTGCAAACCAATGGCAGAAAATCTTTGACGCCAACCGCTCTCGAATAAAAGATGCAAATAGACTTACCCCCGGAACACAATTAATCATTCCCAACTAAAAGGAATTAGCTCCCTACATTATCCTGCAAAAAAATCGATCTTTCCCGGCTCGGCAAGTTTATTGAGCTCTGCGATAAACTGCACCTTGTCAGAGTCTGACATTTTCCGGTGTTGATAGTGAATTGAAACTCGATCATCCAGAATAGATACCGTTTTCAGCTTGAGATTATTGAGCCTATTCTCCAGAAACTGTGTCAACTTTTGCTCAATATTCGGAAAAACATTCTTATCGACGGAAATCATAAGGTTTGTCTGGGCACGAAATGAGAGGCGATTTCGGATAAGCCATTGAACGCTCAAAGATAAAAATACAATAAGAAATAAAATGATAGCGATAAGAAAGGTGCGGGTTGCTGCCCCTATTGATGTCGCAATCAGCAGTAGGAGATAACCTATCTCTGCGGGGTCCTTAACCGGCGTTCTGAATCGGACAAAAGATAAAGCACCCAACAATCCCAGAGAAAGCGGGATGGAGCTTTGAATCCCTAAAAACAGCGCAGTGATGGCTGGGCCTATGATAATAAAAGATCGGTCCACGCCCGCCCCAATATTGCCAGACCCGTAAAACAAGTGGTAAATAATATAAACAGCGACAGAGGCAATCAATGAAAAACCAAGTGCCATCATTATCTCTGTTAGATTAAATTTAGATGTCTGTAATAAGTTGTTCAGACTGAATTTAGAGGACTGTAATAAAATTGCTGTCAGCATAGACATTCTCCTTTATTCTGCGTTTATAATAATTCTATTCGACCGGAAGGCCA
>CAZIED010000031.1:0-1369 GCA_964538525.1 uncultured Pirellulales bacterium
GCGGCGGCGGCATGGGCGGCTACGGCGGCGGCGGCATGGGCGGCTACGGCGGCGGCGGCATGGGCGGCTACGGCGGCGGTATGGGTGGTATGGGTGGCATGGGTGGCGGGCAAGACAACAGTATTTATCGAGCTGAAGACCTACGGTACCTCATAGAGGATACTATCGCCCCATACACATGGTCTGAAACAAGTGAAACCGGCGAAGGCGGGACCATAACCACATATCCAACCGGCGAACGACCCAAAAAATTAGCTGTTCACCACACACGCGAGGTCCATGCTGAAATAGAAAAACTTCTCCAAGACCTGCGAAAAGCACTCGGACATCAGGTTTCCATCGAAGCCAGATTCCTCGTGGTCAGTGAAAATTTCCTCGAAGATATTGGCTTGGATGTGGATTTCGCTGCCAATCTCGGCGGCAAATGGGGACAGCTTACCGTCGCACAGAATTCGTTCTTGTCTTCCACATCTGAAGCAACGAAGGTTTCGGGCAGTTTAGGTGGCGGGGAGTATTCAGCCGCTGAAGTCACAGGCGGTTACGGAACTATTCTCGACGATTTGCAGGTCAGTTTCCTGTTGCGGATGACTCAAGGCCGGACGGATGCAGAAACAATGACGGCGCCAAAAGCAACTGTGTTAAGTGGCGAGTCGGCCAGTTTCTCTGTTCAAGATATAGGCTGGTACGTCATGCCCGTTAATTCATTTAGAACTCTGGTTCCGACATGGCCCGCCGGAGAGGTGGATGAAATAGAACCACAAGAACCGCAAATGTTCACAACCGGCACATATCTTACCATTACTCCGATTATTATGCCGGATAAGAAAAATGTTTTGCTGAATATACAAGCCATGTTGAGTGAGCTGCTCAGGATGCGAACATACAACTCGCCAGGGGTGACTGCTGAAGGCAATGTTTATGAGCTTCCTTATACACTACCTGAAACAGAAACGTCAAACATAATGACACGCGTGAGCGTGCCGGATGGCGGAACACTGCTGTTAGGCGGCCAGAAAATAAGCGCCGAGGTCGAAAAAGAGGTAGGAGTGCCAATATTAAGCAAGATACCTATTCTGGGAGCGGCGTTCAGCAACCGCAGCAAGATCAGAGACCATAGGATATTACTGATATTAGTTAAACCGATAATAATTCTGCAGGAAGAGCGTGAAACTGAGGCAATCGCCTCATTGGAGAGTTCGCGATAGATGAATTATTGGTAATTGGTGACCGGTATCTCAAAACTAAAAACTCATAACTCAAAACTAAAATGAAGGCAAGCATGAAGCGACAGGTTTTCCAAAAATTCGATATTCAATATTCGATATTCGATATTCCCCAACTTCGTTGGGGAGTGGTTTTATTTAGCCTG
>CAZIED010000031.1:1469-14284 GCA_964538525.1 uncultured Pirellulales bacterium
ATATTCGATATTCGATATTCCCCAACTTCGTTGGGGAGTGGTTTTATTTAGCCTGCTAATTTTGTTGTGCACACAAGCTGCTCTTGCCCAGCCGTTCAATTGGTCGGTGGTCAATTCCGACAGCTCACAGATAAGTCAAGATTACAAACAAGGTGAGCTAATAGTCCGTTTTGCTGATACAAATATCAGGCAGATTAGCGGCCCCCGGACAACACGCTCGTTAAGAAGCGATATTTCAGCAACCATCGTCAGCGGTGCTTATGTCGAAAAAGAATACGACCAGATTGCCCCAGGCCTAGCGCTTGTGAAACTGCCCAAAGGAGTATCCGTTTCAGATGCAATAATACTGTTTAATCAATCTCCAAATATCTTATATGCTCAGCCCAACTATAAAATATGGGCATTGATAGTCCCCAACGACCCCAACTTTCCTGATCAGTGGGGTTTGAACAATACTGGGCAGACCGGCGGGCTTCCGGATGCCGACATCGATGCACCAGAGGCCTGGAATATCACAACCGGCAGCGACGATGTTATCGTCGCAGTTATTGACAGCGGCATCGATTACAATCATCCTGACCTTAATGCCAACATGTGGATAAATGACGGTGAAGTTAATACGCCGGGCGTCGTGGACGTGAACGATTTTAACAATGTCGATGACGACGGCAATGGCTTTATCGATGATATTTACGGCTACGATTTCGTCGATGACGACGGCGACCCAATGGATGAGCTTTTTCATGGCACCCATGTAGCCGGCATAATCGGTGCTATAGGAAATAACGGAGAAGGCATCGCCGGCGTCTGCTGGACCGTCAAATTGATGGCTTTGAGGATTCTGGACGCAAATGGCGTGGGAGCGACATCGGATGCCATTGAAGCCATTAATTACGCCATGACATATCGCGCCAAAGTCATAAATGCCTCATGGGGAGGTTACAGTTACAGTCAGGCTCTTTACGATGCCATCGGCGCCGTTGGTAATGCGGGGATACTCTTTGTAGCCGCCGCAGGCAATGACGGTATCAATCAGGCTACATACCCTGCGGCCTTCGACCTGGATAATATCATTTCCGTAATGGCGACTGATACTTTTGATAACATGGCATTTTTTTCCAACTATAACTTTGAGACCGTTGATTTAGGCGCTCCGGGTGTGGGTATTCTCAGCACCACGCCGACAAATGCGACGGCCTGGATGACCGCTAATAATATCCCTATCAATTATGCATTCGAAAGTGGTACATCGGCATCCGCTGCCCATGTAACCGGCGCCTGCGTACTCGTTGGAGTTGTCAATCCGGCCTTGACGCCTATACAGATAAAGAAGATAATTCTGCGCGGAGTTGACAAGACACTGCCGGACCTGTGCGTTTCCGAAGGCAGACTCAATCTATACAATTCAGTGAATATGGCCAGAAAAGGTGTGGTCTTAAATACCAGGACATCCAGAAGATATCCGACCATTCAGCAAGCGATAGATGCAGCCGTGAATGGCGACCTCCTCGTAGCCGACCGCAACTACTGGTATATTGAACCCATCGACTTCAAAGGTAAAGCCATCACGGTGCGAAGTGGTGATGTCAACAGCACCCGCACCTTCGGCACCCCTTCACCGCAAGATACTTTTATCTCCGCCCTATTTCAAGGGAGCACTGTAGTAACCTTTAACAAACATGAAGCAGCCAGCAGCATTCTGATTGGCTTTACCATCACTGACGGTCTTGAGGGTATTCTCATCAAGGATTCCTCACCCAAAATCGGCAGCTGTATCGTATTGATGAACACAAAAAGCGGTATATATTGTAATAATTCATCGCCCGAATTATCAGACTGCACAATCACGGAGAATTCTACCGAAGAAGGCGGTGGCGGCATATATTGCAACAATAGGTCCAATCCGAAGATTACTAATTGTACAGTCACCATTAACGCCGCGGTAGCCAGCGGCGGCGGTATCTATTGTGAAAACAATTCCGACCCTAATATAACTAACTCAAGAATTACAGCTAATCAATCAGAAGCTAATGGCGGCGGTATCTATTGCGGCAATAATTGCGATCCTAATATCATTGGCTGTACTATCGGCAGCAATGACGCAAACTGGCCCGGCGGCGGCATCTATACCATCAATTGCAGGCCGCTGATTTCCGACTGCACAATCACCAAAAACAGCACCCATTGGGATGGCGCCGGTATCTATTGTGACACCGGGTCACTACCAACGGTTGTCAACTCTACCATTAGTGGCAACGTCGCTGATTATGACGGCGGCGGCATCTATTGTAACGGCGTCTCCATTCCGATTAAGAACTGTCTGATAATTGACAATACCGTCGTCAGCTGGGATGGCGGCGGCATATTTTGCTCCGACGCTTCGCCTGCAATCACCAACTGCACATTTGCGGGCAATTCCGCAAACGCCTACGACGGATTGGGAGGTGCCGTGTATTGCGCGGGTAGCTCTTCCCCGCAGATTACCAACTGTATCTTCAGTAACAACAACAATGTCGCGATTTATGAACAAACATTAGCCTCTGAGCCGGTAATATCGTTCTGTCTTTTCTACAAAAACAGCACTAGTGACTATTTCGACAAAGATACCGGTTTAGCATACAGCTTCGCACTGGTTAATCCTGATATGGTTCTGACCGGCAGCAATAACATAACATCCGACCCCATGTTTGTGCCGGGCCGGCTCGGCAATTACTACCTGAGCCAGTATGACGCAGGACAGATATTGGACGTCAACAAGCAATTTGTTGACCCGAACGCCAATCCTCAAGCCGCGACCAGTCCCGCCGTTGACGCTGGTTCAGCCGATGCAATATCGCTCGGCATGCACTTATACTCCACTCGTACAGACAACTACCAGGATGCACAAGGTAATTATGACCTGGGGCGGGTCGATATTGGTTATCATTATAACGATTCAAAGGCCGCGGTGCAATTCAGCTTGATTACTGATGTCATCCCACAAGGTAAGGGCAATATTTCGCCAGACCCGGCATCAAATCCCCATTTATATAAACAATACAGCCAGGTGGCTCTGATAGCAAGCCCTGCTGACGCAAGCGTCTATCAATTCAAATCGTGGTACGGAACTTATGATGATAATCGAATCGACCGTACCAGCACCGGGCAGATTGAGGCTATTCAGAAAAATTTCATCATAATGGATGGTGATAAATACGTCACCGTCAGTTTCGAGACTATTCTCGTAACTTTGCGTACGAGGGTTGTCGGTGGAAATGGGACAGTAAGCCCACGCGGCGGCACATATACACGCAATACGGTAGTCAATCTCACAGCCATCCCAGCCAATCCTGCCTATTACGTCAAATGGAACGGCTCAGATAACGACTTCTCTTATGTGCGTACCAATACGGTAACAATGTCTGAGCCATTTATGATAGACCCTCAAGGCAGAGAATTCAAAGAGGTTGAAGTGATATTTTATGTGACGAGGACACTCAATGTTCCCAGCGATTATACAAATATCCAGCTTGCTATCAATGATGCGAACAACAGAGATGTTATTCTGATTGCGCCTGGCACCTATAATATTTATGAATCTACTCAAGACCTTGGCGAGCGTCTTGTAATAGATGGTAAGGCCATTACCATAACCAGCGTCAATCCGGATGACCCATCAACAATCGCTGATACGATTATTCAAGGCGGATTTCTCATCCTAAATGCAGACCGGGATACTATTATAAATGGTCTGACTATTACAGCCAGCTACAGTAATGGCGACGGTGCTGACGGCCAGCAGCAAGGTGAGGATGGTACAACTGGCAGCCCAACAGTTGGCGGTGGAATGAGATTGCACGATTATGCTGTAGCACCCCGCGGCTCTACCACAAGCTCCAGCTCAATAACGGTCAAGAACTGTGTTTTCCTCAATTGTTCGGTCTTTGCCGGCAATGGCGGCAACGGCGCCGGCGGTGCAGACGCTCTTGGCTATGGCGGCAACGGCGGCTGGGCCGGCTGGGCCCAAGGAGGAGCAATATCCATCGGCTCCGAAAGTCACCCCATATTTATAAACTGCTCTTTTACCGGTTGTTCAGCACAAGGTGGTGACGGCGGCAATGGCGGCGACCTTGGACACGGAGGCAACTGGGGTGATCCTGAAGCACCATGGTGGGAATATGGACCATTCGACGATTATTGGAGATATACCGGCTATGGCGGTGCGGTTTATTGTGGTCTTGAAAGCACGCCGGAATTTGTGGACTGTAATTTTGTCGGCAACTATGCCTACGCAGGTAGTTGTGGCATTAGCGGAGCAGCCGCAGTATTAGGATGGCCAACACAGCATTATAGAATCGACCGCTTCGGGGGAGCCGTGTACTGTGCCGACGGCAGTATGCCTATATTTGCCGGATGCACCTTCACAAATAACCAGGCAGACGTCAATGGCCCGGCAGCTCATCACGAGGACACGGTACAAGTTGTTAATGATGACCCATCTATAGCTTACGGTGGTGCGATAGCTTTTGAAAATAGTGCCAAGCCAACCTTTAACAATTGCACATTCAACAGCAACCTGGCTCACATCGGCGGAGCAATATACTGGCAATGGGCAGAGCCCTTGATTAGCGGCTGCGATTTCGTGGCCAACACTGCATACGATGGCGGCGGCGTATATTTTGTCGGCGGTTTAAGCACAATTAAGGGGAGCACCTTCAGAGAAAATCAAGCTGTATTAGACACAAGCATTGCCGGTCCTAATAATCTCATCGTAGTTCTCGGCGAAGGAGGGGCAATAAATTGCTTTGATGCCGATGCCATGATCGTTGATTGTAATATATTCAATAATGAAGCCGCGACATCAGGCGGTGGAGTTTATATATCCGGCAGTAACAATACAAAGCTGCAAAACTGCCTATTAAGAGGCAACTTTGCCGCCAGAGATGGTGGTGGTATTTCGGCCAATTGGTATTCAGATTCGAATATAGTCAATTGTACGATTGTGGATAATGCGGTTGCTGGAAAAGGCTACGGTGGTGGAATATACTGCTCCTATAACAGCTATGTTAAAATCCTTAACAGCATCGTATGGGGCAATATAGGAGGCACCGGCGCTGAAGGCTCACAGCTTGCCCTTGGCACTGGTTTTAAGTATGACCAAAGAGTTTCAACTATAGATGTAAATAACAGTGATATTCAAGGCTCTATGGATCCAAATGCCTTCGGTGCGAAAACAAAATCAGTTGACCTTGTTTTCTGCATAGATACAACCGGAAGCATGTACGATGATATTGCGGCTGTTAAAGCTGCGGCAAGACAAATCACAAGCTCAATAGCGACTAAGATGCCCGATTATAGAATTAGCGTGGTTGACTACAAAGACTTCAATCAGCCGAATATAGATACAACAATTACAGATAGATATGGAGATATAACTGATTATCCATACAGGACTGATTCGGTCTTTACCACTAATACCAATGACGTTATAGCAGCGCTTAATTCATTAACGGCCTCTGGTGGTGCAGATATGCCTGAGTCGGTCTATACGGCTGTAATGCATTGTATCGACCATAATTCATTAGCGGCCAGATTAGCCGGCCAGCTATATGGTGCCAGTCCTGCTTCATTAGGACCAGGCGCCTGGCGGCATGGTAATATAACAAGAGTAATTATTCTTTTGGGTGATGCTCCGCCCCATGACCCCGAGCCTTTTACAAATTATACACTTAATAACATTGCCCAAGCAGCGGGCGGATTTGAATCAAAGAATGTTGTGGCGCTACTCATAGGTCAAGACCCGACAGCAGCTACTTATTTCGAGGGTCTGGCCAACAGAACCGGAGGCCTCGTACTACAAGCGGCTACTTCCAACGAAGTGGTTCAAGCACTTATGGAGGCGATTGACCTGATTTCGCGTATCCCAAATCCCGTCTCTGTCGGTAACAATTGCCAGTTAAACTGGAATCCCAATACCTTTACATGGAGTCCCAATAGTCACAATATTGACAAAGACCCGCTCTTTATTGCAGGCTATTACCTAAGTCAAGCTGCCGCTGGTCAATTAGTTGACAGCCCGGCTGTTAATACGGGTAGTGACCTGGCAAGCAAATTTGGTTTAGATACATATACAACCAGAATTGACAGCGTACCGGATAGCGGCATAGCAGATATGGGTTATCATTATAAACCCTCCTCGATACCTCAGTATAAATTAACCTTTACGGCTACCGGCGTCAACGTAATTGAGCCTGACATTTATAATCCCGGCTATAAAGGTCTCTATAACTGGTACACAACGGTCCGCCTGAGAATAGATTCCAGCTCTTATGATCCAAACCGATATCAGATTTCATGGACCGGCACCGATGATGATAGTTTAAGCGGACCAAATAACACCGTGACAATGAATAGAGACAAGGTTGTGACTGCTCGTCTTGTACAGACTAAATATGACTTGACAATCGCGGTAAGCGGCGGCAACGGCCGGCTCTCTGCAACATGGATCGAAGATAGTGTCACTCGCACCATCGAAGCACCTAACAAAGCCTCGGTCAAAATCGGTACGGCTGTACAGCTTATAGCCGAACCTGCCGAAGGTTATAGAGTTAGAAAATGGAGTGGCACGAATAACGATGCTTCTCGTGCTTTTACCAACACTGTCACTATGAATTTCGACAAGACCGTTCATGTGGAATTAGGTCCGCCTGTTACATTAGCTGTTCCACGAGATTATGCGACGATTCAGGATGCCATTTTTGCGGCCGAAATGGGTGATACGATTGTTATTTCACCAGGCACTTATCTTGGCCCTCGAATCGACTTGAGCAAGCCTGTTACTATCATGTCAGAGCATCCCGACGATCCCTGCTGCGTGGCTGAAACAATTATTGACAGGACAGGATATGCCAGCCGTGCTTTCAATATTGTCCCCGGTGCGGATGGTACTGTTTTGAATGGCTTGACCATACAAAACTGCACCTGGTCTATCGCTGATGCTAATAATGGCTCAAGAGCTGCCAACCATCCCGATGGCTATGACGGTGACGGGGCTGAAGGAGCTGCAATTTATATAGATACGGATGTTACCTGCACCATCAAAAACTGTGTAATCAGAAATAATCAGATTACCGGTGGAAACGGCGGTGTTGGTGAAAACGCTACCGCCACTGCAAATGCCGGCCGAGGCGGCTGGGCCGGCTGGGCACGCGGCGGTGCAATATTCTGCGGTGCTGCCAGCAATGTGAAATTTATAAACTGCCAGATTATTGGTAATCAAGCTAATGGCGGCAACGGCGGCAACGGCGGTAACTATTTAGCCGCTGGCGGCGCAGCCAACTATGGAGGAAACTGGAGTCAGGCTGGAGGCATTTACTACGACCCCAACACTCTTGCGACAGTGACAGGAACGGGCGACCTCTGGCAACGGTGGGGTTATATCGGTAACTATCGGTTTTACTCCGGCTATGGCGGCGGCGTATTCTGTGATGCAAATTCCATGATTTCTTTTGATACATGCACTATCAATGGAAATATTGCTCTGGGCGGTATGAGCGGTGTAGGTGGTAACAATGCAATCAACAGCGCCCAGCCACAAATCAGCTATGAGATACCGAACTTTGGAGGCGGTGTTTATTGCGCAACCGGTTCTACTGTAATATTCGCTGACTGCAATATCACAGATAATATCTCCTCGCCAACAGCTAATGTTGACCCGAACAACCCGGCTAGTGGACAAAGGTATCGTATCGACCCTTACATCGGTCATGGCGGCGGCGTTGGCGCTGAAAACACCGCTTCAGTAGTATTTACCAATTGCACATTTGGCGAAAATCAGGCTTCCCTCGGCGGCGGAATGTTCTGGGCGAATGCCAATCCGGTCCTTAGCGACTGCAACATCGTGGATAACGTAGCGCTTTACGGTGGCGGCGCATATTTAACCCACGGCTCAGCCGAGATCATCCAAAGCGATTTCAGCAGAAACGATGCCAATGGACCGGTTGGCGATGGTGGGGCTATATATTGCTTCGATGTCAATGCTATGATTGTAAATTGCACTATAGGACATAATAACGCAAACAGCAATGGTGGAGGAATCTACTATACCGGCAGCAATGCTTTATCAATTGCAAATTGCCTGATAACCAATAACCTGGCCGGCAGAAACGGTGGAGGAGTCTCTGTTAACTGGTTTGCCAGACCCGTTATTTCGAATTGTACATTCGTCAGCAATTTGGCCAGGGGCACCCTCGGCCAAGCCGGCAGCACAGGTTTCGGAGGCGGCCTCTACTGTGGCTACGAAAGTAACTGCGTTGTCTCTGATAGTATCTTCTGGAACAATAATGCTTTGGAAGGCAGGCAAATCTCAGTTGGAACCACCTCTGGGTTCGAGCGAAGACCATCGACCCTAACTATCTCTTACAGCGTCGTCTCGGGTGGAAAAGCTGGTGTTAGTATTGACAGTGGCTGCACTCTCAGATGGCTTTCCGGCAACATCGATTCCAATCCATTGTTTGTAACCGGCTTGCGTGGTGATTACTATCTTAGTCAAACCGCAGCCGAGCAGTCGCAGAATAGTCCGTGTGTGGATGCCGGTAGTGACCTGGCAGGTAATCTCGGCATGGCAAGATTATCCACCCGAACCGATGAAGAACCCGACAAGGGTACTGTTGATATAGGTTACCACTTTGCTACGACCATCGAACCGTGCAGTTTCTGTAATTTCTTTAACAGAACTTCTAATGGTCTCCCTGATGGCATCATTGACTTTAAAGACTTTGCGCTATTTACTTCGCACTGGCTTGAAACCGGCTGCTCCGACAGAAATGATTGGTGCCATGGTTCAGACCTCACATTGGATTCACATGTTGACAGAGATGACTTGGAATTCTTTGAAAGATGCTGGCTTGCTCAAGATACAACCGCTCCGGTTCCAAATCCAAGCGAATGGGATGCTAAACCTTATCTGGCATCACCAACTACCATCAGAATGGTGGTGAAAAAATCGTTTGATAACTGGGATTGGGACGTAAAGTACTATTTCGAGCGGCTGCCATTAGGTGAAACGAATAGCAGCTGGCAGAACAGCAGAGAGTGGGTGGATAGAGGTCTTGATCTCGGTGTCAGTTATGGATACAGGGTAAAGGCACGTGATGAATTAGGCAATGAGACTAACTGGTCTGTCATTCGTTATGCCGGCACGGAAGATACTACACCACCTGCACCAGCTCCATACATGCTGCCTATCCAGCAGATTACGCCAACTTCGATTTCGATGACTGCTTCAATTGCCTATGATGAAAGCGGTGTTGAGTATTTCTTTAAGAACGTAACTACCAGCGGGCATGACAGCGGCTGGATTACCGAGCCGAACTTTGTAGATATAAATCTCAGACCCAATACTACATACAGCTACCAGGTTAAGGCAAGAGACCTATCGGCCAGACATAATGAAACACTCTGGTCAGAGATAGTTTATGTAACGACGCTTTCTGCTCCAGACACGGCTCCACCGACACCTAATCCAATGCAGTTTGCCGATCCCAATGGCACGCCCGCCGAAGTCTATGGCGGCGGCGGATCGTTCGATTACTTTGCTACAATGACGGCTGTGGTAGCTACAGATGCAAGCGGCGGCGTGCAATACTACTTCGAGTGCATCGACGAATCCGGTTTATCGAGCGGCTGGCAGGATGCTAACACATACACAATCGCTGTGGGTAGAAGCGGACAAGGTCTGCGTTTTAGAGTCAAGGCACGCGATATATACGGCAACGAGACCGGCTGGTCACCTGCAGCACCGACTCAAAGAGCTACCACGCAGTAAAAGTTAATTAGTATCTTTGTTCGTTGTTCGTTGATTATCGATGAACTATGAACCATGAACAAATTACCAATAACCAATTACCAATTACTAATCAACCACAAAAGCTGCTTTTAGGCTTTGATAGCCGTAGTGCATCAGCAGATAATCAAGAATCACCATTGCCGTGTAATTCTCAGCGACCGGCCAAACACGAGCCACGATTGTCGAGTCACGCCTGGTGATGGCTGCAAGGGCCTTGTTCTCAAGGGTATATTTGTCGATTGTCTTTTGCGGCTTATTAATTGTCGGTGTAGGCTTGACGGCGAGCCTGACTATTATAGGCTGTCCCGTCGATAGTCCTCCTGTAATGCCGCCGGCGTTGTTCGATAGGAAAATAACTTTTCCGTCTTTGCTGCACATCTGGTCGTTATTTTTGCTGCCGGTCATATCTTTGACGGCAAAGCCGGCTCCAACCTCGACGCCTTTGACGGCACCGATGCCGAGCATTCGGCCAAGCTCGGCATCGAGCTTGCAAAAAACCGGCTCGCCGAGGCCTATAGGAACGCCGGTTACGACGACCTCAACGACACCGCCGGCAGAATCGCCGGAAGCTGCAATCCGATTGCAGGCATCAACCATCGCACCTGCGACGCCAATATCGGGACAGTTCAAAATATGATGAACATTAAATTTTTCCTGTATTTGTTTTGAGCTGAGCCTGTGAGCTTTGTCTCGAATGGCGTCAATCTCTTTTTCAATCTCAGCCAAAATCGCCATCTTTTGCAGAAATCTCATGTCCATATTGATACGACCTTTTACATAGACCTCCTGATAAAATGGGTCCAGATCTCGCCGCATTTTCTTATAGTTCTCCGTGTATTTTAAGGCTTTATCGTGTGGTATATCAGGACATCGCACACCGGCAATCTCTTTTACATAAGCAAACACATCGATGCCGCATCTTTTCAGAACCTTCTTAGCGACATAGCCGGCAGCAACGATAGTAGAGGTATAACGTCCGCTGAAAAAACCCGCGCCGATGGCATCATCGTCGGGGCCGTATTTTATAAATGAAGCATAAGATGAGTGGCCTGGCCGAGGCATGCGATTTGTATCCTGGTACTGCTTGATGTGAATGAAATGGCGGTCAAGGTTCGGAATCAAAATCGTTAGAGGCGTGCCGTTGGTATGGTTTTTATTGCCTGCGTTTTCGATTGTATCGGCCGCATTTAGGCCGGTATAGATTATCGGCAGGTCCGGCTCTTTGCGAGGGCTGCTCAATTCATCTGCTCCGGGCTTTCTAAGAAGCAAATCGCCATAGATTTCTTGCTCGGAAAGCTCCATGCCGGGTGGCACGCCTTGAATTACACTCGTTAGGCCCTCCTGATAAGAGCCGCCGGCAACCGTAACGCCAAACAATCGTCCAAAGTGACAACCTAACATTTAATAATCTCCTAAATAAGTGAGCTAAAGTGCCTAAAGTGAGCTAAAGTTATAATTTTAGGCACTTTAGTCACTTCAAACTTTAGGCACTTACTATTTCCATATCTGCATCGAGGCTTTTCATCAATTCCACAAAACTGGGGAATGTGATGTTCATTGCTTCAGCGGTGTCGATTATACATTCGTTGTCCAGCACCAATCCCGCCAAGGCCAGCGCCATTACGATTCGGTGGTCGCTTCTGCCGTCGAGTAAAAACGAGGGACGAGGGACGAGAGACGAAGGATGATTCGTCGCTCGTAAACAACCATGTACTATAAGGCCGTCCGGCAGGTCTTCGACATCAACCGACAATTTTTTAAGCTCCTCGGCCGTACATTTGATACGGTCAGTCTCTTTAGACCGAGCCTGCGGGACATTGAGTAACTTTGTCGTTCCCTTGGCAAAAGCGGCAGTGACAGCCATGGCCGGCATTGCATCTGGTGTTTTATTCATGTCTATTTCAATGCCATGTAATGGTTTGGCTTTGACGGTTATGGAATTCTGCTCGATAGTAATATCGGCTCCCATTTCTCTTAAGTAATCGACGACGGCTTTATCCGGCTGACTATCTTTAAAATCCAGGCCGAGTAGCGTCACCTCGTCCCCCACAAGAGCCGCAGCACACAAGAAAAATGTGGCACTGGAAAAATCGGCAGCTACGACATCATCGTATGCTTTGTATCGTTGCCGCCCTTTTACATAGAATCTTCTCATCTTCTGATTTTCATATTGAATGCCCTGCTTATCGAGCCAATCGAGTGTCATTTGTACATAGCCAGGCTCATTTAGCAGCGTAACATCTATTTCAGTGTCTTTTTCCGCCAAAGGTGTACACAAAAGCAGGCTGGATAGGTATTGGCTGGTAAAAGCAGCGATGGAAGTTTTTCCACCTACCAACCCCCCTGCCACCTGAACCGGAGCTTTGCCATTATTTTTGAGGCTTTTGCACTTTGCGCCCAAATCCTCCAGAGACTGCATAAGAGGCCCGATAGGCCGGGACTGGATTTGCTCATCGCCGGTGAAGGTCGTGATTCGGCCCGGCTGCGCTAAGGCAGCCGAACCCATAGCGACACGCAGCGTTGTGCCGGAATTAAGCACATCTATTATCTCTTTCGGGGGAGTAATCTTTCCGCCGGTGCCGACCACTTTCCAGCAGGCCGGGTCGGATGTATCAATCTTTGCGCCAAGTGCATTGTAGCAATTGACCGCCGCGGTGGTATCGCCTGATTCGAGCGGTTTTCGGATAAAACTTTGGCCGGCAGCCAGCGACGCAATCACTACCGCACGGATAGTATGTGATTTTGATGCCGGTATTGTAACTGTCCCTTTTAGCCGTGATTTTCGTACAATAAGCTTCATAGATATTATATAATAAGAAATGTACTAATACAAGATTGCCACGCTCGGCTGTACCTTGCTCGCAATGACTTGCTCTTTGTCATTGCGAGGAGCGGAGCGACGAAGCAATCTTATTCCGGCATATTAATTCCAATCTAGAGGTTATTTGGCCGATTTTATCAGCGAACTTTTTAATCTCGGTAGAGTTAA
>CAZIED010000032.1:0-9261 GCA_964538525.1 uncultured Pirellulales bacterium
CTCATTTTTGCACGCTTTTTTCACCAACATTATTCTACCCATTTAACGCTTTTAGCCCATCATCTCATAATATTGGCATCTTTCACCAGAAACCCCCTTAATTTGGGCAATCTATAACGATTAGGAAAACATATCTGATGGCCAAAATCCCCAAAAATTGTATTTTTCCCTAAATCCAAAAAATTGTATTTTTTACTTGTGTTAATTTGCGTAAACTTCTTACTTCCCGAATTAATTCTTCTGTCAATGCTCAGCGCAGCATTTCTATAACTATCTTTGCAACTTCCTGCCGGGCTTTTTTTGAAGCCAAAGGTTTTGTTAATTTAACCAGATCGCTGTTTATCTGAGCTAACTTATCCCTGTCTTCTAAAAGCAGTTCAATACTCTGCACAATCGGCTCAATCGAACTAAAATACGGCATAAATTCCGGCACCAATTCCTTGTCTGCTAAAATGTTCGGCAGGGACAGATATTTTGTTTTGACCAGCCAGTGTCCAGCTAAATGCCACAAGATTCTGCTGGATTGATACATTATCACCATCGGACAGCCGACCGCCGCCACCTGCAATGTGACACTTCCACTTGCAACAATTGCAAAATCCGCATCGGCTGCGGTGTCACTAACCGCATCAATAGTATATTCGCACTCAAAGCCGGAGATTTGTGCCCTCTGAAGTAACCGTTTTCGCTCAGCATCAACGGCAACAGTGACAAAAGTCGCAGCCGGATATTTTTCTTTTATTCGAAGTGCTATCTGTTGCATCGGTTTCCAGAGCGAATTGATTTCAGCAGCTCGCGAGCCGGGCATAAGTGCTATTTTTAATCTCCTGCCGGGGTCAAAAACTGCGTAATCTCTTCTGAATCCGCCAACGGCAAACTGCATATCATCGAGCAGCGGATTTCCTACAAAGGTAGTATCGACACCTCTTTCGCTGAACCAATCTTGCTCGAAGGGCATTATGCAGCAAAGTTTATCACAGTACTTGCGAAGTTTGCGAATTCGCCAGCCGCCCCAGGCCCACAATTGAGGAGCAACGTAGAAAAGCGTCTTGAGACCAGCTTTCTTGGCGGCCTTTGCAATATGGAAATTAAATGCTGGCGAATCACAAACGACAACCAGATCGACCTTATTGCTTTGCATGAAATGTTTTATGCGTTTTATCAGCTTGAAAAAATAGCCGACTTGGCCGAACGCCTTATATGTCATTGTGGCATTGACTACGGTCTGTTCTAACAATTTACAGCCAGCTTCAGCCATTTTCGGCCCGCCTACGCCGACAAATTCGATATTGTAACCGCTTTGTTTCAAGGTGGTTATAAGGCCTGCACAATGGGCATCGCCGCTCGGTTCGGCGGCACTAATGAAGATGCTATATTCTCTATTTTTCTCGTGCATTGTTATTTATGTGTACTTATTTACAATATATTGGTAAAACAGCAATCAAATAATGAAGTTACAAATTGTCAATTGATTCGGCGGTATTCTGTATAAAGAAATTAGCCGTCGCCGTGCCGGCGACGGCTAAACATTAGAGGTTAGATAAAAAACGCTGGTTTTAGCTGGTTTGTAACTGGACGTTTTGCTGTAAGACGTCCAGTTTTTCGCGGATTTCTTCAGCCATCCTGCTGTTAGGAAATTCGGTGACAATCTGCTGGCCAAACTGCAGTGCGTTCGCCCATCGCTTTTCAGTGACTGCGATGGAAAATTGCACGCCGAGGTTGTGCAGCTTTGTTTTGAATACGTCTCTTGCCGCCTCCTGCAGGGCCAGAGCCTCATTGGGAGTCAGGTACATGTCCAGCTCTTTTAAGATAGCCAGGCTGCGGTCGGTTTCCTGACTTTTCACAGCGTCATCCCAGGCGGCCAGCAATATTTTTTTTCGCTCTTCTTTACTATCGAGCAATTTTTGTCGCATTGCCTTTGCCTTTTCGGAGTCCGGATAGTCTTTGATTAATCGTTCAATCTGGGCACTTGCTTTAGTCCAGAGACAATCTTCAAGCAGCTTCTCGATGTGTGCGATGACCTGATTTAGCCGTTCATGGTCGGTGGAGGTACGGTATTTGTCGGCCTGGATTTGTAGCTGCTCAGCCAGTTCCTTATATTCCGGGCGATTGGCAATTTCGTCGATTATCTCATAAGCGGTGTCGAAATCACGCTGCTGCAGCTTATCGAAGACGGCTTCGCGCAGCGACCGTTTCTCTTCGTCACGGAAGGCGATGGCCTTTGCTTTTTCGCTGAGTTTGGTGCTGTGGTTGATTTGAACAAGACCTGCGCGGATTTTTTCCAAAGCTCCTGCGACTTCTTCGAGCTTTCCACTATTGTCTTTTAGCGCATCGACTATCTTAAATAGCCTTGAGAGCATCGCCAGAAGCGCGCTTAAAAAAATCAGTGCCCCTAACAGCCAGACCAAATGCTGCAACACGTTAATTTCGGAAGATATAAAGATGTTTGTGAACGTAGCAAGCAGAATCACAATTACCAGTGCGGCGCAGATAATTGCAATATGCCATTTGAATCGAGCCATAAAGCTGTTGTTTTGCAAGTCCATAATCCACCTCTTTATTAACTCGTGCTACATAGCATACTTCGCAGAGTAGCAAAGGACTTATACAGCTTGCATAAATAATATTATAATATCCAACAAGAGGTTATGTCAATAATTTAAGATTCCTCAAATTACGTGGAGTTATTTTAAACAAGATTAATCATGCCGCAATGCTATGACGGGATCAACGCGAGCTGCTCGCAACGTAGGATAAATCCCAGCGGCGAGGCTGATAAGCACAGAAAAAACAACCGCTCCCAGGCATAGCCACCACGGAAAACTAAAGTAATTTATGTGCGGAACTCCCTGTCTGGAAACAATCGAATTGATTATTACATTTATGATTGTGCTTACAACCCAGCCAAGGATAAGGCCGAAGACGCCGCCTAAAAAGCCGATTACGCCGGTCTCAAAAAAGAAAATCTTCTTTATGTCTCTGTCACTTGCTCCCACCGTCTTGGCAATACCGATCTCTTTGTATCTTTCCAAAATCGACATCACCATTGTATTAATAATCCCAAGTGACGCGACGACAATCGCAATCATCCCCACCGCGAACAGAAACATATCCATAAATATAAAGGCTTTTTTCATCTCCTCAAACTGGTCTAAAAGTGCAAAGGTCTTAAAGCCCCAATCCTGTATCTGTTTCTTTACAGGCTCAATGTATTTTGCCGAAGAAAGCCTTACACTCACCGAGGAATAGCCCTTAGCCTGTCCCGGAGATTGAAAGAAATCCCATATACTCGTCAGAGACAATTTTTCCATTTTCTGAGATGGCCCCGGCGGAACAAAGACATCGCTGCGTAAAGGCATAGGTCCACCAAAGCCCATGCGTTCCATAACGCCAACAATTGTGAATTTATAGCTCTTGTTGGAAAAAGGAAGCCTATCTGCTCTTTTTGTGTTTGGGTCGCTTCTACCCAGCATGAAAGAGGCAATATTGCCGAGATTGAAAAAGCCGTAGTCAAGGGTCAGGGTGGTAAGCTCAATCTGCTGGCCAATCATCTCCTGGTAATCTTTAATCCTCATGCGGCTAAGCAAAGAATCGCTTATAATCAGGCTGTTTGAATCGTCGGACGCGTAGGATTTACCTGCTCGCAGCTTGGCCAAACTTGATTGACAGGCATAAGCCGGCAAGACTTGAATGAGACTAAACTCCTCTTTTTCCTTAAATCTAATCATGGCAGGAAAACGAACTTCTGGAAAGGCGGATTCGACACCTTTTAATTGCATGACTTTCTGAATGAAGGAGTCATCAAGAACGTTAGGTTTCACCCCCCCAATAGATTGGGGGGCTAAATCTTCCTCTTCAGAAGATTGCTCGTCGGGATCGAGACTTCTTTCACGCGAACCTGTGGAAACGCTTATATAATTGAAAAGCTCCATCTCCTTGAACTGGTCGGTGATGTTTTTCTGCACGCCTTCGCCGAAAGAAATCATCGATACAAGCGCACCGATTCCTATTACCACGCCGAACGTGGTAAGAAAGGTGCGCAGCTTCTTCTTCCACAGATTGGCAAATGACTGCTCGATGTAGTCGGAAATCCTCATTGACCTTTTACCTTTTCAACAATCATGCCGTCACAAAGACGGATAATATTATCAGCAAATTCAGCAAGCAGCATCTCTTCATGGGAAATCATAATAACCGTCAAGCCCTGATGTTTATTTAAGTTTGCCAGTGTTTGGACTATCTGGCGTGACGTTTTGCTATCTAAGTTGCCGGTTGGTTCGTCAGCCAGCAGGATTTTCGGCTGATTAATTAGCGCACGAGCGATAGCCACCCTCTGCTGCTCGCCGCCGGAAAGTTCCGATGGTAGATGGTCTTTACGGTGCTGCAATCCCACCTTCGTAAGCATCTGTTCCGCTCGGTCGTTTCTTTCCTTTTTTGCTACGCCTGCAAAGAGCAGCGGAAAGGCCACATTTTCCAGAGCCGTGTAGGAAGAGATAAGGTTAAACGACTGGAAAACAAGCCCGACCTGGAAGCGGCGATAAAGTGCCAGTTCTTCCTTGTTTAAGTCTGAGATAGCTTTCCCCTCGACAGTGATGCAGCCGGCTGAAAACGTGTCGAGGCCGCCCAGGAGATTCACCAGTGTAGATTTACCCGAGCCGGATGGGCCTGCTACGCCGAGAAATTCGCCCTGCCTGATGGATAGAGTGACATCCTTCAGGGCGACGACCTCAATCCTGCCCGAGGAATATATCTTGGTCAGATTTTCTATCTCGACAAGGTTCATAGGAATTGGTTATGGCGTTTTTCTTCATCTATCGTTGTTGCTGGGCCGTGGCCGGGATAAACCTTCGTCTCATCAGGAAGTGTAAGCAGTTTTTCACTTATGCTCTTTAAAAGTTCATCTATGCTGCCTCCTAAAAAATCCGTTCGGCCGACTGACCCTTCAAAAAGCACATCATCAGTAAAGACGATGCCGTCATTCTTTGAATATAGACAGATACCACCCGGCGTATGACCTGGGGTGTGAAACACTTGCAGCTTTATACCCGCCTGCTCGATTATGCTTCCATCCTGCAGGAGCAAATCGGCAGGGGCGATTTTTTTCAGCCCTCCAGCCAGAATGGAGAGATTATGCTGCGGCTCAGCAAGCATCTCGGCATCGAGCTTGTGGATATAAACCCTGATATTTCGGTAATGCTTGCGCAAGTCCGTGACAGAAGCAATATGGTCTATATGGCCGTGAGTGAGGATAACAGCAGCAGGATTTAGATTATGTTTACGTAGAAAATTTGTCAGCTCCCTGCCTCCAAGCCCGGCATCGATAATCAGGCAGTCTTTGGCTGTGTCACTTTCACGCAGCACATAGCAGTTTGTTTGATACGCACCGAGAGTTAAACAATCGATTTTCATTGGTCTTATCCTTCGGTTCCGCCAGACTAACAGATGCGTATTACGTGGTCAATAGTTTCTGCTCTCTATCGGTAATTAAGTCTTTCTGCTTGACCAGCAGAATCGATTTTGTTAATGTGCTGTGACTGAGTTAAACGTCGTGTAGTATAGAGTCAGACAAGCTGATGCTGCCAGCTATGTAGTGGAGAAATCTATTAAATGAATAATTTCAGGCGAGTATTCAAATATATCTGGCCTCAGTGGCCGCGGATTATTACAGTGGTGCTGGCGGCGATAATTGTTTCTTCACTGTTGTCGTTGAGCTTTGTCACAGTAATACCGCTTCTGAAGGTGATGATGGGCGAGGAGGGCCTGCACGGCTGGGTCGAGAGAAAAATCTGTGCTCATTGGCTCGGTATAAACTTCTCTATGCAGGAGATAACGGATTTTACCGCATCCGAGGTTTCTTATCATCTTCTGGTGGCCGATGTTAAACATGATAGCCTTGCCGGAAAAGCAGGGCTGCGAAAAATGGACATGATTGTCGGAGCCGGTAATTTATTGGTCGGACCGCAGGGGCAGCAAATACCTCGCTCGAGCCTGCTCGAAGCATTGGCAAACGCCCCTGCAAATGCGGATATTACCCTTCAGGTTCGCCGGTTCATCGATAAAGGCTCATTCGATTTCACGCTAACGTTTAACCCTGGTCCGAAGCCGTTTTACGCCGATCGGCTGGAAAGCATGCTGAGCCTTTTGCCCCGGCAGCAGAGCTCAGAGAATACGACCAAGGCTGTTGTCTTTATTGTCGGGGCGATAGGTGTAGTTACGGTAATTCGTTGCTGGGCAAAATTCTATCAGGAGTACGTTGCCCAAAAAATTGTGCAGATTGGGATAAATCACTTGAGAGAGGACGCCTTCGGCCATGCAATGGATATGCCTGTCGGTTTTTTCGCTAATGACAGGCCCAGCGATACGGTCAGCAGGATAATCGGCGATACCAACGTAATGGCCAAGGCAATAAAAATAATGCTCGGAAAGGCACTGCGTGAGCCGATGAACGCCCTTTTTATGGTAGCTGTTGCGATGTGGCTGAACTGGCATCTCACGCTTGTTTTTTTATGCGGGGCGCCTTTTGTGTTGTGGTTTGTCTTTTCCTTCGGCAAAAAAATGAAACGCGCTACGAAGAAATCGCTCGTGGCCAGCTCACAAATGCTTGCAAAGCTTCAGGAAGCTATGGCAGGTCTTAAAGTCGTTAAGGTTTATAATCGCGAGGAATCCGAGCGAAAAAGCTTTGTAACGATAAATAAACAATTGCTAAAGCAACTGCTGAAGATATCCAAGGTTGATGCCGCTACTATGCCGGTGATGGAAGTTCTTGGAATGGCAGCAGGCTCGGTGGCTTTGATTGTCGGGGCGCACTGGGTTACAGCCGGCCAGATGGATGGTACCGAGTTCTTTGGGCTTTTGATTTCGCTGGGAGTTGCTGCCGAGGCGGCCAGAAAAACCTCCGACGTCTGGAACAAGATTCAGGAGGCAAATGCCGCCGCTGAGAGAGTTTTTGCGGTTATCGATGCGCCGCTTGAGTTTGAAAAGCCTGATGCAGTGGAGCTGCCGCCGTTAAAAGAGCAGATAGAATTTAGAGGCGTCGTATTTACTTATCTCGGCATGGATGAACCGGCCTTAAAGCAGATCAATCTCGTTGTTCCCGCGGGACATAATGTTGCCATTGTAGGCCCGAATGGATCAGGCAAAACAACTCTGGCAAATCTGATACCGAGATTTTATGATCCTGATTTTGGCCGGGTCCTGATAGACGGAAAAGATATTCGCGATGTCACGCTGTTTAGCCTGCGAAACCAGATCGGAATGGTCACGCAAAATGTGGTAACATTCAACACCACCATCGCGGAAAATATCGCTTACGGCAAACCTGGCGCCAGCAGAGATGAAATAATCGATGCGGCAAAACGAGCCTTTGCCCATGAATTCATAGTGCCTCTGCCCGATGGATACGACACGAATATCGGAGAGCAAGGCGTAGGCCTAAGTGGCGGCCAATTACAGAGGATTATTATTGCCAGAGCCATCCTGAAAAATCCCACTATTTTGATTTTCGATGAGGCTACCAGCCAGGTTGATGCCGACAGTGAAGCTAAAATTCATAAAGCTATCGAAGAAATGATGTATAATAGAACTTGCTTCATAATCGCTCACAGATTCAGCACAATCATTAATGCAGACGTTATAGTTGTAATGAATAAAGGACAAATTGTATCTCAAGGCCAGCATTATGAGTTGATGCAAAGCTGTCCATTATATCAAAGCCTGTACGAAACACAGTTAATCAAAGGCACAGAGGCACAATCTAAAAAAGTTATGAATTTTTAGTTTTGAGTTAGGAATTACCTTTTTTGCCTCCTTTGTGCCTTTATCTCTTTTCCTAATTTAACATTAAAAATCCTTCGCTGTTTTATCTATTTTAACTTATGCGTGAACAAAAAAGCCAGATCCTCGATACAACTGAATCTGGCTTCGGAGGAGGGTGATGAAAAGCTAAATTATAACCGGTAAAAAACCTTTAATTTATTCTTATTTATTTAATCGAATGAACTGCAGAAAAATCTTTAATTAAAATTTGTATAAAAACTACATTTTTTTTATTTATAATCAACAACTTATTGAAGAAAATCCTACTTTTTTTGTAGATTTTTAAAAATGTCCCAAATTAGGCGTAAAACTAATCCCTTTTACGCTTGATAAATAAATATTGTTCTCGTATTTTTAACGGAAAGCCTGTTATTTCTTTCTACTCTGGTTTCTCGGTAAGCTGATATGAATACTAAAGTAACGATTACCGATTTGCTGCTTGCCAAGCATCAAGGTCGCAAAATCGCTGCCGTTAGCTGCTACGATTACACCACAGCCAAGCTCGTCTCTCAGGCTGACGTACAAATGATATTGGTGGGTGACTCGGCTGCGCAGGTAATGCTCGGCTTCGACTCGACACTGCCGGCTACGATGGATTTTATGGTCGCCATTACTGCCGCCGTACGTCGAGGAGCACCGAATGTATATCTTGTCGCCGATATGCCTTTCCTATCTTACCAGCTCAGCAGAGACGATGCGGTAAAAAACGCGGGCCGGTTCGTTGTCGAAGCCGGTGTGCAGATGGTCAAGATTGAAGCCACTTCGGCGTATCTCGATGTTATTAAGGCGATTAGCGACGCAGGTATTGCTGTCATGGCGCATATTGGAATCAGGCCGCAGAGCATCGGTAAGATTGGACAATTCAAAGCAGAGGCAACAACGGTGGAGATGGCAGCGGGGCTAATCAGTCTTGCAGAGCAGATGGTTGCTGCCGATGCAGACACACTGCTCATCGAAGGCGCTGCCGCCGAGGTAGCCCAGATTATCACAAAACGCAGCGATGTGCCTGTTATCGGTTGCGGCTCCGGGCCGGACTGCGACGGGCAAATCCTGATTGCACACGATATTTTAGGGCTGACGCAAGGGCCGTGTCCAAAGTTTGCAAAAAGCTTTGGCCATTTGACCCAGAGTACAGTTGAGGCGTTCAATGCCTATAGGAAAGAGGTCCAAGCCGGCAAATTCCCTGATGCCGAGCATAGTTACCACATGAAGTCCGGCGAGCTTGAGAAGCTAACGCGACTTTTGAAAGATACACGTTAATCCGCTATAGACGGACCGCTCCATCACGGTCTCGGCTCTTTAAAATCGAAACTCGTAGGCTCCCATATCTACCGCCGAACCTGCGATGCGTGTATTTCCGTCAAGGTCGGTTTCACCTGTCTGCGGCACATATTTCGGGTCACCGGCATCAATGCACGGCGAACCGGCCAGCAGATGATAGTCTCC
>CAZIED010000032.1:9361-14253 GCA_964538525.1 uncultured Pirellulales bacterium
TGCTACTGAGGCCGTTATAATAGATGATAGAGTTGGTTACTGTGGGCTTATTACCAAAAATGCCCTGCTTCAGGTTTCCGACAATAGTGCAGTTAGTGATTGTGGCGTTATTGTAGCCGGGGGAACGGCGTGCTTGCTCCGTCAGCATTTCGATTCCGGCACCTTTATTTCCACTGATTACGCTGTTGGCGATTGCCAGATTGCTCTTGGATGATAATGAAATGCCGGCAGATGTGTTTTGAGCGACAATACAATTGGCAATCGCAATAGTGGCATTAGAGCAGGAAATGCCGTTACTTCCATTGATAATGGTAATGCCGAAAAGTGTGCAGTTCGCAGTTTCACCGCCGGACACGGTTAGAACCGGCCTTTTATTGCCGCCATCGATAACCGTAGCAGTTATAATGGCCGGGTCGTTCGGCTGTGCCGACCTTAATGTTACTTTTTTACGGGCAAGCTCGATATTTTCGTGATAAGTGCCGGGACCAATGATTATCTCATCGTTGGCCTGGCTTTCATTGACGGCATGTTGGATAAGACCATATTTTTTGCCTGTTGTCAGATTCTGTACCGGCATCGTTAGATTAAGGGCGGTAATAGGCAATGGGTCGGCATAGATAGTTGAGCCATACTGGTCGCGGACCTTTACTGTCCACCAGGTTTGCTCAAAGGGCAACGTGGTTATGACCTCATTTGGCGGCGCCGGAGTATCGGAGATGATTGTATAATCCATAACACGATAGGGGTCCGAACCGAACAGAAGCTGGTAACCGACCGCATTTATACTCTCTCGGCACGTCAGGACTGCACCGTTGGCATCTCCGACATCGACCGGCCCGACAAGAGTGACAGGCTCAGGCAGCTTTGCGGGGAAATTAGGCTCATCGAAGAAATCCATATAGCCGCCGGTGTTGTTACCCTGCCAGCGAAATTTGTAGATTTCTCTATATGGCGTTGCCGCCAATTGAAGATTCTTGCCTGGGCCAATGACAGACCAGTATGCACCGGCAATAAGTCCATCATGAAACCAATTCATTGCAGAGTTTGTAAGAGAATTCTTATACCATTCCGGAGGAGCACCATGATTACCAATGGCAACCTGAACATTCAAAATACCGGAGTAAAAATATGGACCTGTTCCCTCGTAGGTATCTATCCAGCACTGCTCTCCATCAACCGCGCTTGCTATATAGTCGAGAATATTTGCGGAATAATCTCTACAACGGCCATCTAAGAGAGTGACTCTGTTCACAGTATATCTGGCATCTCGATACATCAGGTTCAGATACTTTGCAACATCTATTGTGGGCTGTCCCCCTGTGCTGTGTCCCATCGTCTGTATGGGTTGTCGATAGTCCGGTGCATAGCGCGATAGATAAACAATAAGAATATCGCCACAGCGATCATAAGTTGGCGAAGTTGTAGAGCCATCCGTTTGATAAGTAAAACTTAAAACATTGGCTTTCTCTTCCCAAGCGTCAGAACTCCATGAGCCGCTGCCATTTATACAATCTCCCCCTCCAAAATAGACGACGGTCGGTTTGTTGGGGTCGAAAGAGCCTTGATTTTCCAATCGCATGGTGGTCCTGCCTGTGGCTGGTACAATGATAACATCGACAGTGTCAGGCAGGCTATCATATCGGCCATCATTTACTACCACTTGAAACTTACATATTTGGTGCGAGCTTGTCTGAGTGAAACCAGAGATCGTCGGAATGGCTGTATTGGAATCGGTAATTGCAACTGCCGGGCCGGAGATTTGCTGCCAATGATATTGCAGTGTGCCTGACCTATCCGGATCGTATGATTTCGCGCCATTAAGAGTGACAGCATCCTTAGCCGTATACACAGGCAAGCCAGCATCGGCAACGGGAATATGGTCGCTGCCTATAACTATATGGACTCTATCCGGCGCACTATCAACAAGTCCATCGTTAACCACCAGCTCAAATATATAAGCACCATATTCAGGAGGTGAAAACTTGGCCGTTGGTTTATCAGCATCTTCCATAATCACAGTTGAACCAGACACTTGAGACCAACGGTAGGTTAGATTTCGATTACCATCCGGGTCGTATGAGGCGTTTGCA
The DNA here is from genome assembly GCA_964538525.1 of uncultured Pirellulales bacterium. Lineage (GTDB taxonomy): Bacteria > Planctomycetota > Phycisphaerae > Sedimentisphaerales > Anaerobacaceae > CAZIED01. Next base: position 11,452 of record CAZIED010000032.1, read on the forward strand.
TCCAGTATAATGCAATCAGGAATTAGGGTTGTCGACTGATCGTCACCGGCATCGGCGACGGGTCTTAGATTTCCGCTAAATTCAGCAGCACCGATGTCAACTCGGCCCTGCATAAGCCGACTGCTGCCATACATATCTTTCTCATCCGGCTGGCAAATATAATTGGGATCGCCGGCGTTGATACAAGGCGAATCCATATTTAAACGATAATCGTTGGCCTGTGGGTTGATGAACTGTGGGTCGTTAGAGATATTACCATCAGGATTTTTATCAATTCCCCATATAGCGTCGCCGCCGCCGTTGCCCCAGATATTGTTAAATGCGATGCGATCTTGTAGATGGGCATTTTCTCGGTATAGACCTCCGCCTCTTTGGGCGTTACTGATTATGTTATTCACCATAAAGTAGTAATTCCCAGTATCGGGAAGTGACACTGCATAAATATTGCCGCCTACATCGGCTTGGTTATGCACGACAGTATTACTGGTTAGGCCGCCTGCTATCAAAACAGCTCCGCCACCGGCAACTGCCGTATTATCATATATTAGATTATTGGCGATTTTAGCTTCTCCCGCATATACGAGTATTCCACCGCCTGCATACGTAAAATTGTTCTTTATTATATTGCGTATAATAATTGCGTTTGATTCTACACAAGCGATTCCACCACCATAGCCTAATTTCCATTTACTCTGGTCGGTTCCTGTTGTATCAGCCGGGCCACGATTGCCGGTGATTACATTTCGTGTAATGGTCGGAGAAGAGCCGAAGCAAAGAACGCCCGCCCCCCAATAAATGTAGCTTGGTTGTTGTGGAATTAAAGTAATGAACGTACCGAATCCGCCGGTGATGGTAAAGCCGGTCAGCACCGCCTCGGAAGTCTCACCATTTTCAAATGTAACTACACTGCCCTTTCCGTTGCCGTCGATAATGGTGGCGGCTACAGCATCAGCATCATCTGGATTGGTGCTGGTAAGAAGGATATTTTTGCCGTGAAAGTTAATGTTTTCGACATATTTGCCAGGACTGACTATCACGGTATCGCCGTCATTAGCATCGTTGATAGCCTGCTGAATGGCGGCATGCTGCTGTGGGACCCGGCGGATTGCAGCCGGGGCCAACGAACTTATAACCAACAACAAGACAAAACTAAACAGAACCATCTTTTTCATTTTTATGCCCTTTCCGGTGAGTCACACACAACCTTCAAATATATAGTACTCCTACAAAACTTGATAGACAGGGTCACAACGAAGTGAGTGCGTATTACCTGCCTCCGAATATTATCTAATATATTCTATACAAAAATAATCGTAATGTTACCGAAATTTTCAACAATCACACTCACACTCTTTTTGAACAAAGGATTAACAAAAAACTTCATTTTCTATTGGAATAACTTGCTATACAAACGTTACAAATTTGTTACGGTTTTGTCCTTTTTTCATTATTTTTGCATTTTTTTATTCATTTTGCTCTTTCATATTGCTCTGTAGAAAACAATGTATCTTGTCATTTCGAGCGAACCGAAGGTGAGTCGAGAAATCTGCTATTAGTAGATTTCTCCACTTCGCGATGCTAATGCATCGCTTCGTTCGAAATGACAGTGAGTCTTTTCTACAAAGCACTTTCATATAATAAGACGAAATAAAGCGGTCTTTCTTATAAATTTATTGTGTCATTTCTTTAAAATTGTTTAAGGGGATTTATACTTTCACCCTTATAGTGCTACTGAATCTATTTTTTGCGACAAAAAATGAAAGTAAAGGTAGGTAGTGTGGGGCTTTCATCCTTCGCAGTGCCTACTCCGCCAAATCGGCTGCGAAGGCAGGAAGCCCTGCTACGGAGAATGGATGCCCCACCTATCCCTCTCGGAGTAGGTTTATCTTGAATGTTCCGGAATCGGCAGGCCCAATTCGGTCAGGACCTTTTTCATGTCCTCCCACACCGTTTTGCGATTCTCCGGTGAGTAATTACGCAATAGATACGCAGTATGATAAGTTGCCATGAGTTTTATAGGCTGGCTACCGATACCGGCGTAGTATTCCTCGAAGTGACCACGCAATTGCCCGATCGATTTATTGGTATTCAGCAGCATCCTGGCTGCATGAGCACCGAGGGCTACAATAATCTCCGGTTTTATTATCTCTATCTGCCTTTGAAGATACGGCAGGCAGCTTATCATCTCCTCGGGGCGAGGGTCGCGATTCTCCGGCGGACGACACTTTAAGATATTGCCTATCCAAACATCACTGCGTTTTAGCCCCATCGCTGCGATGATTTTATCCAGCAGTTGCCCTGCCCTACCGACAAAGGGTCGGCCTTGTGCGTCTTCATCGGCTCCGGGGGCTTCTCCGACAAACATTATGTATGCGTTTGGACTACCCTCGCCGGGGACGGCATTGGTACGTGATGAACCCAAGCCGCATTGGCAACATCGACGAAGCTCCTCGGCAATCTTTTCTAGCTCCGCTGCCTTCTCGGTGATTTGTGATTCGTGATTTGTGGTTCGAGATATGCGCAAAGAGCTCCGAGCTCCGAGCTTCGAGCCATGAACAGAAAATCCTGTGAAAAATTGCTCCATCTCCAGATGCTGGCGAATAACCTTGTTTATATCTGCTTCTTTCGACATCACAAAGATTGTAATTGCGATTCCAAGATGGGGCAACAGAAAAGACACGTCTGATACTCGATGCTCTACGAGTATCGAGCATCCAGTATCAAGAGCCTATCCGAATAACCGGGTCGTTATGAGGCCGAGCGAAAAATTCGAGGACAAGGCGGCAGGTGAAAAAATGCCCG
>CAZIED010000033.1:0-13972 GCA_964538525.1 uncultured Pirellulales bacterium
CGTGCTGGTAAGATTAACCGGATTGGAACCATCCGCATTTATCATGTACAATTCCCAGTTTTGCCTGCCATCGGTCTCTCGGAAGGTTTCGTAAACGATCTTAAAAGGGACTTCATCCAATTTCAGCTCCGTTCTCGGCCAAGGTTCCATTCTCGGCACCAGCTTACTTTGCACTTGTGCGCCAAAAATAGTGTTATTAACCGCAAACAAACTCAGTATAAGACAGAAAAAAAAACCTCTACCTGCCTTAAATAGTCCTGTTTTCATGTCGTCATCATTCATACTCAGTCTCAGTCATTGCCTTAAGCAAATGGGCGATAGAGGGTTCGAACCCGTGACCTCAGAGGTGCAATCCACCTCGGGCCCAATTTCCAAAAAATGTAACCATTTTCAAATATTTTACATAGGAAATTAGTATTTCACAATGCTTTTATCCATTTTCGTATCTCTGATACGATGGATGATAGCATTTGGAATCGAATCCGGGCTTTTATTGATTCGTATACAGTATTTTACTTAGAAAAGAATTTGATTTCGATTATTCGACTTTTAATACCGAAAGAAAGACTGGTAGCACAAACACCGCCAGCGGCAACTGAACTGTTAAACCGGCGATAATGGCAATAGCCAACGGCTGCTGCATGGCGGAACCCTGGCTTATGCCAAGCGCTAAAGGCATCAAAGCAAAAATAGCGGCCAGGGTAGTCATTGCAATCGGCCGCATGCGGTTAATTCCGGACTGAATGAGTCGCAGATGTCTATCGGACTGTTTATACAATTCGCGGAATTCGGAGAAATAGAAGATGCTCACTTCAGTAACTATGCCTACCACCATTGTCATTCCCATCATTGAGGTAATATTAAGCTCGGTGCCGGTAATCCACAGTCCCACAAACACAGCGGAAACGGCCAGCAGGGTAATCAACAGCATAGCCATGGCCACGCGGAAACGTTCGTAAAGGAATAACAACAGTAAAAAGACTAAAACAACGGCAGCGATAAATACTGCAAACATGCCGCGAAAGGCGGCTTGCTGCTGAGCGTAGAGGCCACCCAATGTATAATAGACTCCCGAAGGTAAAAACCCTGGCTGATTCAAAGTCTTTTTGATATCGCGGATGGTGTAACCCATATCTCTGCCGGCTATGCGGCCGGTCACGGCGACCATGCGTTTGAGGTCGTCACGTTTAATTTGGGGCTGGCCGATGATGGGTGTTATGGTGGCAACACGCTTGAGCGGGAAAAGATGGCCGTCTCTCCCTCGCAACATCAATTCCGGAACAGCTTTATCGGTTAAACGCCACTCTTTATTTATCCAGGTGCGCACTCCGACCATTTTGGGGCCCTTGGGAAAGGTTGTGGAGACCTGTCCACCAAGATAGATGCTAAGTGTCTCAGTTACAGTCTCAGCATCAGTACATTCCAATGCCAGTTTGTCGCGGTCGAGGGTTATTTCCAACGCATCACCGGCAATCACCAGGCCATTGCTGACATCGACAACGCCGGATATATGTTCGATAGCCTTGGCGACCTTTGGGGCAAGCTGAGTCAACTGTCGGCTTTGGTCGGAAAAAATCTTGACCTCAATGGGTTGAGGCACAGCGGTAAGGTCGCCGATGGAGTCTTCCATCAACTGGAGCATTTCAATTTGCAAACCTGGAAATCGTGAATTGATTTTCGATTTTCGATTTTCGATTTACAAATCGGCAATCGTAAATAGTCAATTGGAAATTTCCGGGCGTCATCGATTATCAGTCCGACCGCCGCAGCCATTCCGCCCAGCGTCATTATGTTAAAACTCATGTGCAGGACAGCGAGCATAAGCACCGTAACCGACAGTACCGATGGCACAACCATCGCAGCGATTAGTGTGATTCTTAGGTTCCGCAGGAATATCAGCAACATCAAACCCGAGAGAATAATACCGATAATGACAGCGTCGCGTACACTGGCGGCTGAAGATACGATTAATTCACTCTGATCATACCAATTAGCAATCTTTATATCCTTAGACAATAAACCGCTTAGAATCTTAAGACTTTCTTTGATATCTTGTGAAATCTGTACTGTGTTTCCGCCGGGTTGCTGATAGACCTGCAGAAGCACCGCATCATGGCCGTCTGCGGTGACGCGTGTCCACTCAGGGATAGCATCCTTATAAACCGCAGCAATATCTTTAAGCCTGATTATGCCATTGTCGTCAGCACGAATGACAGTGGAAGCAATCTGGTTTAAATCGGTAAAACTCATATTTGAAACAACCAGGTACAGCTTATTATGGTCTTCCAGTCGTCCGACAGCGGCAAACGTGTTGGCGGCAGAAAGCGCATTACTTATATCAGTAATGTCAAGCTCGTAGGCCTGGAGTCTGGCGGGATCGGCATCGACACGGTACTCCTCCCGTCGGCCGCCCATAACATCAATCTTCGCCACGCCTTTTATGGTTGTCAAGGCGGGGCGTAATTGATATTGGGCAATATCATAGAGTTCGACCAGTGACTTTGTATCCGAGATAAGGCTATAGCATATTACCGGAAATACCGTCGGATCCATGAGGCGCACCTCGAATGTCGTGCCCTGGGGCAGTGCTGTCATTGCTTTATTGACTGCCGACTCAATCTGGGAAGTCGCGGTGATCATATTTTCATCCCAGTCGAAGTTGATTGAAATGTCAGCACTGCCTCGGCTGGTCGTCGAGCGGATATTACGAACCCCCGGTACTGCGCGTACTGCTTCTTCAACAGGCGTGGTAATTTCGGTGAGCATCCATTCGGCAGGACGGTCGCCGGCCTCAAGGTTAACTACCACTCGCGGAAAGTGCACCTGAGGAAACAGCGAAACCGGTAGTTGCCAAACGTTTACAATGCCGCCTACAGCTAGCGCAGTCAGCAGGAACAGGATGGAACGACGATGTTTGTATGCCCAATCAGTGAACTTCATCGGCCATCCTCAGTATCAACTGCCATGCCGTCTTCCAGCTCATAATTGCCTTCGACAATTATCGGATCGTTTGCTTTAAGCTGGTCAGTTATGACTTCGGCCTGGGTATCATCTTCTAGGCCGACATTGATAGTATGTTTTACGGCTTTGCCGTCCTTAACAGTGAAAACACTATAATGTTCGCCGTCCGTTAGAATCGCTGACCGAGGCACGACTAACGTGTGCCTGGAGGCCACGATGATTTTGCCGCATACGTATGTATCGAGCAGCAGCGGGCATTGCTCCGGTACAGCGACAATTACATCAACAAGACGGGTTGTCGGGTTGATTCTTTGTGAAACCAGCCGTACATGGCCGACAATTTTGTTTGGCTCAGTGGCGTTTACATTATGGATTTCGACATTCAATCCCGTTTGAAGCTGTGCAGCATCGGCAGGCTCAACACCAAGTCTGATTTCAAGTTTATCTCCAGCAGCAATTTCGATGAGCGGATTGCCTGCCGGAACGATTTGACCTGGTTGTGCATCCACTTTACTAATCAGCCCATCAATTTGGGCGGTTACCTGCCCATTTTTCATGCCGCGACTTTCCAGATTTGCAATTCGAACCTGTGCAAGTTCCAGAGTCTTCTCTGCCTGCGTCAGTTCCTGAAGAGTCCCCAGTTTAAGTTCGAGCCGCTTCTGTGCCTGTTCGACATCCATTGCTGCAGTCTTCTGAGCCAATTTAGCTTCTTCCAATTGCAGCATTGCTTCAGGGCTTGGTTCAACTTCCATAAGAACTGTGCCAGCCTTAACCATCTGGCCTGGTGTTACCATCACACGGGAGACTTTCGATTCAAACGGTACCATAGAAACTCGAGAGTTTTCAGGTGCGGCAATGACACTTCCATATGCAGTTATTTTTTTGTACATTGTGGCCCATTGAACATGGGCTACCTTTACTTTGGCAACGGTTTTTGTATCAGTCTGTTCGTTTTCTGCGTCAGTATGAGCACCGGCAGAACCAGAGCTATGCTGCCGGCACAGAAATCCTATCCATCCGATAGCGATTACAAACAAAAGACCCGCCAACATAAGAAATGCTCGTTTTTTTGCGCTCATTCGTCAGACTCCTCAGAACGGGTTTGCTTGCTTGTGAGAGATTGTTGAACCAGCTGTGGAATATATTTTCCAGCAGCGATTTCGAGACCAATGTGCATCTCCATCAACGCTTGCTTTAATTTCCAAATCTCAATTGTCTTTTTGCCAGCGTCGTTTTGGGCGGCGTAAAAGCTCAGGATATCTGCAGAGCCGGATTCATACGCCATTTTATATGCATCTGCCAGTCGAACAAGTGCAGGCAAAGAATCCTCGGCTGACTCAATCTGTTTTGTAAGGGCATCGATATCGGCAAGCACCATGGCAATATCAGATCGTGATTCAAAAACACGATTGACATATTCGTCAAAAAGCTTCTGGCGGGTTGCTTTCTCAATAGCAATGGCGCCCTGATTGCGGTCAAATATGGGTAAATCGATGGCGATACTGGGCCCTATTGTGTGAATATCACTTGTGTCGCGAGCCCTATTAATACCCAGATTGATTTTAGGAAAACTTGATAGCACCGTTGCACGTATCGTTGCTTCCTGACTTTCGTAACCACGTTTTAATGCCAGCAGGTCCAGCCGACCCTTTTCCAGGTTATTGAGTAATTCAGTTTGTGATGGCACAACGAGATGGGTAGGCAAGACGATATCTTGCTGAAGTGGTACGTTGGCATCCGCCGGCAGACCAAGCAGGCGGGCAAGAGTGAGTTTCTGTTGCTGCAAATCTCGCGTAATTTCAAGAGCGATTGTTCGGGACTCGTCACTTGCGGCCTGAGCTGCCGTCAAATCAATACCCGTTTTCTGTTGTTGCTCAACTGCATTCCTGATAATTGTGAGGTTTTCTTCTAATCGCTCATTTATCTGATTGGCAACGACCAATTCCTGTTCCAACACTGCCTGCCGAAACACAGCTATTCTGGCGGCTTGTGCTACTTGCCATTCCTGCCAGGCGATGTCAAGGTCTATCGAAGATAACTGTGCCTTTCCTGCATCAATCTTTGCCTGGCGTGCTATTAGGGCGGTAATATCCCAGTCAATGCCAACAATATAACCTGTGAAGGTGTCCTGCGTATTACCGATAGGAATATCAATATCAGCGGACAACTGAGGGTTGGGCAATATACCGGCTGAGAGAAGTTGAGCTTGTGCGATGCCGCGCTGGTCTCGAATGGTTCTCAGCGAGGGATTGGTCAGTAGTGCCAGCACTGCGGCTTCATCCGGCGATAAGCCGTCACGCTCATCAAATTGCAAAGGCTTGACGATGGGGTGCTTGATATTCTGTACCTGCACTCGCAAGGTTTGTATCGGTATAGGCTTAAGCGCCGTGCTCACTGCTGCCGCATCAAGCGGCGTAGGACGACTGGTCTCACATCCGTTTATTAATACCATTACAATAGCACACAGACACAACAATGTTGCATATTTTGACAAATCGCGACTCCTTTTTCGGGCGTATTATCCGATAGTTACTGCTTAAGTTACAGACAATTCCCTCTGTCTGTTCCTGTGCCCCTCCCAATTTGTCCTCGATAAATCGGCGTTTAACATTTTTCTCTTTTCGAGCACTATGCTACCAAACCGAAAATGAGAATATGGTGAGAGAAAACAGTATTGGCGTCTTGCGTAAGTTCTGTTAGCAAAAGGCTCTGTGCAAATGGGCGATACAGGATTCGAACCTGTGGCCTCACGGGTGTGATGCCCCGAGGAACGCCCTTTTCCAGTCTAAAACAAGCCATTTGTCATTTCTTGGTGTACCTCTTGGTTTAGACTGATCTCAAATCCTTTGTAGTACTGCGAAAACATTATAGTCCCGACTGCTGAGCTTTCAAGAACAAAATAATTGTCCCAAAGATTGTGGGAGAATTATTAAGAGAGTTCCCACTTCGCTACGGCCAGATATTTGTTATAATTTTAGCAAATGGTAACGTCACTATTTATCTGCGGCTCAAGAAAATGAAAGTTCAGTGCGAATTATGTCCAAAGATGTGCGTCATTCAACCCGGTCAGAGCGGTGAGTGCCGGGTGAGGATTAATATCGATGGCGTTTTGCGCACGGTCGTTTATGGATATCCTTGTTCGCTTAATCCCTACGACCCGGTTGAAAAAAAACCTCTGTTTCACTTTCTGCCCGGCACCAGAATCTTTTCCGTGGCCACCGTCGGATGCAATCTTCATTGCAAAAATTGTCAGAACTGGGAAATATCACAAGCCAATCCTGAAGAGAGCCAGGCTTATGTTTGTTCGCCCGAGAAACTTGTTGCACTTGTGAAAGAGTATAACTTGCCCTCTTTGGCATATACGTATAACGACCCAATCATTTTTTATGAATATACATACGACACGGCAAAATTGGCTAAAAGTGCCGGCATACGCAACGTCCTTGTCACAGCAGGATATATAAATGAGCAGCCGTGGAGACAATTGCTAAAATACATCGACGCTGCGCATATAGATTTGAAGGGGATTACTGAAGAATTCTATAGAGAAGTTTGTTCTGCAACATTGAAACCTGTACTGAATGCTTTAGTTGTAGCAAAAGCTTGCGGTGTTCATGTTGAAGTTACACATCTAATCATTCCAACGCTCAACGATAAGCCCGAGCAAATACGCGAGCTTTCCCGCTGGGTCAAAGCAAACATGGGGGATGAGACACCTTTGCATCTTTTAGGATTCTTTCCTCGCTACAAACTGCAGCATCTGCCGCCAACTTCGCCACAGACTTTGGAAATGGCTCGCGAAATCGCCCGAAGCGAAGGTCTTAACTACGTCTATATAGGCAATGTCACCAGCAAGGAAGGTCAAAATACATACTGTCCGGGCTGCAAAAGATTGCTTATTGAACGCAGTGGCTATACTATTTTGCAGAACCGAATAAATCAGGGATATTGCCCGGATTGCGGCAAAGAAATATATGGGATTTGGGCATGAAGGGGTGGTAGCTAAATGACACGCAGAAAATTCATTCAGAAACTATTGGAAGCCGGCTCAGCGATGATTATTGGCACATCATGGATAATCAAAAAGGCTAGCCTATCTAAATTCGTGCGAGCAGTCCGGCTTGAAAAGTATCCTGGCTTTTTAAAGTCCTTGCGGGACATCTGTGAACAAAACAAGTGGAGTGGCTAATATGAATAGACAGAACGGAAATCTTAGAACAGATAAAAGACGACAGAAAATTACTATCTTCTGTATTCTGCTGTTTTCCTTTTTACTGATGATTATGTTAGCAGGTATCGTTCCGTTATTCCTCTGGAAAATACGCGCACCAAAACAAGCCATTGCCCAGCCCACCAAAGTTGTTCTTCATTCTTTACTTTCGGATAGAGGCTGGTATCCAGCTGATACCAACGAGCTCAACCGACAAATCGAAGGACTATTTCAAAAAGTCAATGTTGAGCCAATATATAATGTTATCGCCCTCATCCTTCCTCATGCAGGATACGCGTACTCAGGCCGGGTCGCAGCCAGCGGGATAAAAAGCATTGACAAGAAGTATCAACGAATTATTGTTATTGGCCCGAGTCATTACGTTTCTATGGAGGAGGTATTGAGTGTGCCGAGAGTGACGCATTATGAAACACCGTTAGGAGAAATACCTCTGGATGTGGAATTTATAAATAAACTATTAAAATATTCGATATTTCAAAATGTGCCACAAGTACACCAATATGAGCATAGCGTTCTGATAGAGCTGCCGTTATTGCAACACCGCCAGATGGATTTCAAGCTTGTGCCGATTGTGGCTGGTCAATGCTCCTTAGAGACAATTACAAAAGCCGGCTCGATCCTGCGAAGCCTGATAGACCAGCAAACCCTCGTTATCGCAAGCTCCGACTTTACTCATTATGGGCCAAACTATGGCTACGTTCCTTTCACAGAAAATGTCCCTGAGCAAATCAAAAAGCTCGACATGGGAGCATACGAGTATATAGAAAAACGGGATTGTAAGGGCTTTTTGGAATATATTCATAAAACAGGAGACACAATATGCGGTTATGTACCAATATCAATTCTACTTTCAATGCTGGATAAAGATGTCAAGGCTGAGTTGATACAATATAATACGTCCGGCCAGCTAACGAATGACTTCAACAATTCCGTCAGTTATCTTTCTATCGTCTTTACTAGAACCTGGGCGCAGGAAAATAAGGCTGTGTTAACTAAAGAAGATAAAAAACACCTTTTAACTCTGGCCCGCAAAACAATAATCTATGCCCTGCAGAATCAGCGAGTACCAGAAGCATACGAGTTAGACGTCACAATCAGCGACGCAATGACACGTTCCCGTGCGGCTTTTGTAACTCTCAAGAAAGATTCTCAGCTCAGAGGCTGCATTGGTGAAATCTTCCCACAACGCCCTCTATATAAGTCGGTCATCATCAAAGCTATTAATGCCGGACTTAATGACAGCCGTTTTCCTCAAGTGACAGAAGCCGAATGCAAAGACATAAAAATCGAGATATCTGCGCTGACACCGCCGCAACCCATTGACTCGCCCAACAAAATCCGAATCGGCATAGATGGGGTCGTCTTGAATAAAGATGGCCACTCGGCTGTGTTTTTACCTCAGGTGGCACCTGAACAGGGCTGGGACCTTAATCAAATGCTTGGTCAACTATCATTAAAAGCTGGTTTGCCTCCAGATGCCTGGAAAGAAGGTGCGAGCTTCCTGGTCTTCCAGGCCGAAGTTTTTGGTGAAGAATAATGAAATTAGCCAGGGGCTTTTTTATATTCAGCTACGGCTTATTTACCATCGCCGCCCAGTCCCTGCTTTTTCGAGAGTTCATCACGACCTTTGAAGGCAACGACATAAGCGTTGGAATTTTCTTTTGCTCATGGTTTTTGTGGGTCGCATTTGGGGCGATACTGGTTTATAAAGCAAAGACCTTTGCTCAAAAATTGCTCAACAATATAGAATTTCTGCTTCTGGCGTTTCTGCCGGCCTTTATCTTAGAGTGGATATTGATTGTTCAAGCTCGCCAGCTTGCAGGTGCTGAATCTTACACACTATTGTCTATAAGAGCCATTTTGTTTTTATCATTGGTGATTAATGCGCCGGTCAGCGTTATCACAGGAATATTGTTTCCAATTGCCTGTCGATGGCTACAAGACGATGGGGACTCTGCCGTCTCACATGTGTACATTATAGAAGCTGCGGGCAGCTTCATCGGCGGCATCGGAGTAACCTTCCTTTTGGGGCTGGGAGTAAGCGGAGCTCGGATTTTCTTTATCTTGGCTTTTATTCTGTCTCTATCGACGGTGTGTATACAACTTATTAAAGTAAAAAGATGGGCCTGGGCTTTTGTGCCGGCATTTATCTTATTTTCTCTCATCGCTGGAGCCGACGATTACTTATCCCAGCAAATCCGCATTATAAAATGGCACAAATTACTTCCACACGGGCAGCTCAAAGGTTCTTTTCAAACAGCTCAGGCTGAGTACCTTTACGGAGACTATCAGAGGCAATGGGTAGCTATTCGCCAAGGCAGCACTTGCGAGACACTGCCCGATGAGAATATAGCCGGGCGGATTGCAGCTATTAGTCTGTGCCAAAATCCAAATGCCAGCAGAATTCTAATTATTGGCTCAGGATTGGGTCTTTGCCGTCAATTCCTGCGTTTACCGCAGACAAAAATCGTAACCTGGACACATTGTGACAATGAATATGTGCAGGAAATTAACAAATTTATACCCGCTGAGTTTAAAATTAATGACAAGCGGTTCGTAGCTTCCGCCTCTGACATTCGCTCGCTGTTAGCTGAGAAAAAACAATATTATGATATAATAATTATCAATCTGCCCGACGCGACAAGCTCGGTCTTAAACCGCTATTATACACTTGAATTCTACAGCCAAATCAAAGAGACACTGCGGCCCAATGGCGTGTTAGCAATTCGCATAACGGGTGGAGAAAACATCATGGGCACCGAGCTAATCAACCTCGGCGCCTCGACAAAATTGACACTTAATAAAGTTTTTTCGCAGCTTGTTCTAACGCCTGGGGAAGATACCTGGTTTATTGCCTCTGATTCTGAAAATCTTACTGGCCAGCCAGGCACTTTGCGGGATCGCTTTGCATCGATAAATGGTGGGTCCGATGTTTTCCCTCCACAAGCTCTGCTTTCTGTCTATTTGCCAGACCGGGCTGCCGCTACTCTGGACAACTATGCGGGCGAGGATTTACCCGAAAGCTTGTTGATTAATCGTGATTATAGGCCCCTGACACATCTATACAACTTATTGCTGACTGCAAAGCAATCTGGAGCGTCGATTACAAGATTGGTCAAATACTTATTTTTAGCTGGCCCTTTGGTCTTCGTTGTTCCCATTTTAGTTTTTGTAGTTTTACGAGCTATCTACATTTTACGATACTCGATACTCGATACTCGATACTCGCGAGCATCAAGTTTTGATAGTTCGTTTTTAATTTTTTCGGCTGGCCTGATAGGAATCGGATTGGTAATTGTTTTGATGTACCTGTACCAAACGAGTTTCGGTTCACTATATTTGCACATCGGGATTATCTCGTCTCTGTTTATGGTGGGACTAACCATAGGTGCATCCATAACTTCGTATCTCGTGAAGCGTATCCTTCGACTTCGCTCAGGACAAGTCTCGTATCTCGTTTCAATTTCTTTTGCAGCGATAATTACACATGTACTGATCCTGACCACAATAGCTTTTTGGCCAGGACAATATTGGACGCACCTTACTTTTGCGATTGCATTTATATTGTGTGGTATATGCGCCGGCTGCTATTTTCCGCTTGTTGCTCAGCAACTTATCAGTTCTGCTTTTGAAATAGGCCAAATTGGCAGCAAGCTCGAAACAGCCGACCACATTGGAGCTTCAATAGGTGGGTTACTGACAGGCCTCGCACTGGTGCCCATTTTCGGCACAAACATGACACTTGTTGTGTTCATCCTACTTCTTTTGGCTAATATCCCACTCGTTACATTGAGAACATACAAGCCAGTAAGTTTCGAAATTCGAAATTCGAAATTCGAAATTCAATTGCGTAAGCTCGGCTATGCCCTATTTGGTATTGGCGTATCCGTTGTTCTATGCTCGAATCTATTAACCGATGCCGGTGCGAGGCTAATACCGTCACTACCGCAGCATTCCGCTCAAGCACTTGCCGGTGATATGCACCTTGAGCAAAAATCAACCGTCCTTCATGATAGTTCTCGACAAATCAAATACTTCATGGTCACTGACTCCAACGATAAACTAACAGGCTATATTTTTAGCTCTGAAGACCTGGCGCCTGAAGTCCATGGTTTTGGCGGAAAAATTAATCTTGCTGTCTATGCGGACCCTAATGGCACGTTGATTAACTTCCACATAATGCGGTCGAATGAAACTCCAGCGTACCTTGATATGCTGGGCCAATGGCGCCAGCTTCTTTATGGTCGTTATCTTTTTGAGCCTCATCCGTTCGCCGACGTTCAAGCGGTAACCGGCGCGACCGTAAGCTCCAAAGCTATTCTCTCGGCTCTTGAAACATCAGGCCAGCGTTTTGCCGAACAAATTCTCGACCACTCTATCCAGATGCAGTTCAAACAGCGAGTTCGCTGGGCTAACTATCTGCCAGATGTATCTGGTATGTATTTGATTACAGTTTTTGCACTTGCCTTGATCGTAACCTACCTGGGCGGATTTTGGAGCAGGTTGGCTGTGCTCTTACTTACCCTAATCGTCGGTGGCATCATCTTGAATGGCCAATATTCCAGCGAACAAGTAGTGACCATATTGTCTTTGCATGTCCCTGTCATAGGATTATCCGGTGCATTTCTGTTGGCTATTGCAATACCATTTTTGGTAATGATTTTCGGCAACATTTATTGCGGTTATATCTGTCCTTTTGGTGCCGCTCAGGAACTGCTTAGCTACATGCTTCCAGAGAGAATTAAACGCCCAATAATTATAAAAACGATGCAAAAGGCAAGATTCATTAAATATGGTGTTCTTCTTGTCATTATAATTGTATTCTTTTCCTCCAGAAACAGAACAACACTCGCAGCAGATCCTCTCATTTTATTCTTTAACATGAAATCCTGGCACGCTGCTGGCAGGTCAATATTGGTAATAGTGGCAATTGCTTTGATAGGCTCGCTTTTTTACACCCGTTTTTGGTGTCGATACCTGTGCCCAGCAGGAGCTTTTCTGTCGTTATTTAACAAAATCATTATCATGAAACGCTATGTGCCGACAAAAAGATATGCCAAATGTGAGTTCGGCCTAACTGCTGGTGACCACATGGATTGTATATACTGTGACAGGTGCCGATACATAAGACAGAAGACAGAAGACAAAAGACAGAATGTCTTGACGCAATACGCAATACCCAAGACTCAATACGGAATTGACCCAATTGAACTGATGTCTCGCTATTTTATAGTTTTGGTACTTATAATAGCAATACTCGTATCAACCGTCTCTATAAGCAAGTTGCATCAAGTTCTTCCTGCTGGTCTTGGTCAACCAGCCGTTTCAGCAGTCTCTGGCGGCCAACCGAGAGATGTCGATTTACAGCGTGTTCGTACTCTGCTCGAACAGAAGAGACTCTCCGACCGAGAGGCAGAGTTTTATAGAAAGGTCGAGTAATACGGGTCATAAAAAAACGATACTTTTTTGCATGGAGGCTACTATCAACGTCAAAACAAATCATTCATCCGATAAGTTATTGAAGTTGTACAAAAAGAATCCAACCCCAAACTCTCCCGCAGGATTCATGCAGTATATCTGGCACAAAAAGGTCTGACCTGTTCGCAGATTATAAACATAACTGGGGCTGGCCCTCGCACCATCCAAAACTTGTGGTGAGCTTGTCGAATCCAATGGGGGAAAAATATAACCACGGTGGTATAGAAGAGTTAAGAGATAAACCTCGTCCTGACCAGCCAACCAAGCTGCCACGAGAGATGGAAGATGCCTTCTGAAGTCGTATCTAAGCAGGTTCCTCGTGAACAAGACGGTTTATAGGTCCTAAACGGCCCAGCAATCAAGCGGCTTCTGGAACGTGAATTTGGCGTGGTTTATTCCATCTGGGGAGTTTATGACTTATTGCATCGTATGAGGTATTCATGTCTCTGTCCCCGTCCACAACATGAAAAAGCTGATCCTAATGCACTGCAAGAGTTTAAAAAAACCTCCCAGAGAGGCTAAATGAAGTCCAGTCAAGACATCCGGATAAGAAAGTAGAGGTCTGGTTTCAGGATGAGGCACGTTTTGGTCAGCAGGGAACAATAACAAGAGTATGGGCACTGCGAGGTTCAAGACCCAGTGCCTTTCGACAGACGAAACTCGTCACGGCGAAGGACGATACGTAGCCGGGTCGCCGTGACAAGTTATCATTAGTAATTTAGTCTTTCGGGGATAAAATGTCAACTCCTGCCAAGCGACTAAAAATGGACTGCATTAGCAAATCATTGGATTTTCTTTGGTAAGAAGATGTTATAGAGCAATGCGACCAAAGCACCACTTTACATAAGAAAATGAAACGCTATCGGCTTGGACATCGAAGCAGAACGATTAGGCCCGGCCTAAGCAATGATAAATGATTACTGATAAATGATTAATATAAATAAAAAAAGCGAATATTAAATATTGTCTACCGCTTCATCTTAAAAGGCAATTAACAAAACCTCTTTACCTGTTAATCAATAATCATTCATCATTAATCCTTAAAGAAGTGCCCAGGACAGGATTTGAACCTGCAAGTCCCTAAGGACACCAGCCCCTCAAGCTGGCGCGTCTGCCAATTCCGCCACCTGGGCCTTCCAAATGATAAATGATTATTGATAAATGATTATTTATTGTCAATTAAGAAATCAAACTAAACAATAGAACAAATGCTCGCCCGTTACCGAGCAGTTCGAGAAGGTTTGATCAGGTTGCTCTTTGATTGTTCCAGAGCAAAAGTTGGAGACGAGTGCAAAATGTAAA
>CAZIED010000034.1:0-9101 GCA_964538525.1 uncultured Pirellulales bacterium
TTAGCTCAAAAAGTCACCAATTTGGTGCCAAAAGTTTTATAATTACCATATTTTTTTTAAGGAAAGCATGATGATTCGGGATTCAGGGTTCGGAGACGTCCTATAACTCTGAATCCCGAACCCCCGATCGAGTCAGAAGCCGGCATGAGCAGCTTTACTGAGAGGGTATAGTAATATCAATCTCGCGCACCTGACCCGGCTCTACTGAGCTCGCTGAAGTCAGAACCGATAAAGGCTCATCAAAGTCCTGCGGACGGCCAACAGCTAAAATCTGCACCTTATCCGGCACCAAATGCTTGCGGGCAACGCGGAGAACATCGGCCTTGGTGACTTTTTCAACATTGGCCTTGGTCTTCTGCAAAAAGTCCGGCGGATAACTAAAATATTCATAGACAAGAATACGATTGACAATCTTGCCCTTTGAATCAAAATTGAAGACAAACGAATTCAGAAAGCTATCTTTGGCCAGTGCCAGCTCTTCATCGGTGACTTCACTTTCGGTCATTTTTTTCACCTCATTCATCATGGCACGAATCGCATGTACGGTGGACTGCGACTTAGTCTGGCAGCCGACATAGAAAACGCCGGGATGGTCGAAATCGGCAGAATAGTTACCGAAAACGGAATAAGCCAGCCCCTCGCGGGACCGCACGTTCTTAAACAGCCGGCTGGTAAAGCCGCTGCCGAGAATCCGGTTCATAACTATCAACGCAAAATAATCAGGGTCGCTCATCAGACAGCCGATATGTCCCATGCGAATGTTCGCCTGATTGATGTCATCCTTTCGGATTACGTTTACCGTTTTAGAATATTCATACTGCACTTGCGGCACAGCGGCGACATCCACATCAGCCTTTTCCCAGCCTTTGAATGCCTCTTTTATCTTCTTGACCATCTCCTTTGTGTTGAAGTCACCACAAACCGAAAGCATTACGTTATTGGGGTGGAAGAATTTTTTATGGAAAGCGACAAGGTCATCTCGGCTTATATTGTTAATCGTGGCGTATTCGGTATGACGAGCGTAACCACTTTCCGTTCCGTAAATGAGCTTTCCAAACTCCCGGCCGGCTATCTCGGATACTTCATCGTTGCGCCGGGCAATAGAACTGCGGTGCATTATCTTGGCAAGCTCTATCTTGTCTTCGCGGAAAGCCGGATTTATAAGCACATCTGCAAGGATTGCCAGGCCAGTATCGATATCTTCTTTGAGCACCGACATAGAGGCGAAGCCCGAATTTAAGCCTATACCGGTCTCTACCGACGCTGCAATTCTCTCAAGCTCCTCGTCAATCTGGTCGCCGGTTTTACTTACCGTGCCGCCTGTACGCATCACGGTGCCTGTAATCGAAGCAAGGCCTATTTTATCTGACGGCTCATAAACCGAGCCGGTCCGAATCCGAGCCGAGATGTTGATAAGAGGAAGCTCGTGGTCCTCTAACAAAAACAGCCGCATACCGTTGGATAAGGTGACTTTCTCAATTTCCGGAATCTTGATGTCACCCAGTTTGGGATACTTAAGCTTGCTGTACTGTCGAGCCTGTTGATTAGAGCAACCTGGGACAGCAAGACACAAAACCAGAAGACAGAAGACCTGAGTTTTTAGTTTTGAGTTTTTAGTTTTGAGTTTTAAGTCTTCAGTCCTGATTAAAGATTTATTCTGTCTCATTTTATCGCTCCAAAGTTTAGAATTTAGAATTTAGGATTTAGAAATTTTATTCTTTGGTTGTCTCAATGACGCCGACAGTGCGATTTTTACTCGTGAAATATTCTTTGGCAACGCGCTGAATGTCAGAAGCCTCTACCTTTTCTATCTTGTCCAACTGCTTGAATAGATTTCGCCAATCTCCGGTGACGACTTCGTAAAAGGTTAGCTCGGCTGCAAGGCCTGAGCTGGAATCAAGCTGTCGAATAAGGTCTGCCCGGCTTCGTGTCTTTGCCTTTTTCAGCTCTTCAGAGGATACAGGCTCGGTTTTCAATCTTTCAATCTCAGCGTAGATGGCCTGCTCACATTCCTGGTTGGTATGGTCTTTGGCCGGCACCGCATAGAATAAAAATAGTCCGGGATATTTGTTCCCTGGCACGCCTTGAAGTGCAGAGGCGGCAATAGCTATCTTTTTTCCCTTCACTAAAGCTTTATAAAGCCGAGATGTCCGTCCCATACCCGCGATATCGGTAATAGCGTCGAAAACCGCATTGTCGGGATGGTTGATGCCCGGCTTATGATAGCCTATCACTACAAGGGGCTGTGACGGGTCTTGCACTACCACACGGCGCTCGCCACGCTGTGGTGGCTCTTCTGTTTCAACGGGATCCGGCTTTGGGCCACCTGGGATTCGGCTAAAATATTTCTCTGCCAGTGTCTTAACCTGCTGCGGATTTATGTCGCCAACTATCGCCATAGTTAGATTGCTCGGCTCATAATATTTTTTGAAGAAGGCTTCTGCCTCGGCACGTGTCATAGTTTTCAAATCACTCATGTGCCCAATCACCGGCTCGCCGTAAGGATGCGATTTATAAGCGATAGCTATGAATTCCTCTATCAAACGCTCTTGAGGATCGTTTTCGCCCTTGCGTCTTTCTTCCATCACTACATCTTTTTCCTTATAAAATTCCCGCACCACCGGGTTGGCAAAACGGTCGGATTCCAGCGACATCCAAAGCCCCGCCTTGTTGGAGGGCAGACTGACAATATACTGCGTTGCATCCCAGCTTGTGTATGCATTAAAACCTGTGGCGCCTGCTCGGCTATAGACCTCTTCAAATTCGTCATGGACAAGATAATTTTGAGCCTGGTTTTGCGCATCTTCAAACTGCTTCTGAAGCTGCTCCAGTTTGGCTTTATCCGCTTTTTCGCCCTTTCTCTGCTCGGCCTTGATTGCCAGGAATGCTTCATCCATTTTAGCCATAGCTTTGGTCTCGGCTTGGTAGTCTTTGGTGCCGACAGTTTTTGTCCCTTTAAATGCGAGGTGTTCAAATAGATGTGCAAGGCCTGTGATACCCTTAACCTCGTCAACCGAGCCGACATCTGCGTAGGTATGGAAAGAGACCACGGGCGCCTCATGCCGCTGCAGAACCAGGAATTTCAGGCCGTTGTTTAGCATAAATTCGGTCATCCGCTTTTCAAATTCCGCCAGATCCTGAGCCGTTGCAGGCCGCGGGGAAATAATGGCCGCAACAAAGAGCAACGACGCCGTGAAGACTCTTGCCAATCTCTGCTTTTTCGCTATATTCGGCATAACTAAACGCTCCTACTATTGATTATTGAATAATGACTATTGGGCTTTAAAAATAATAAATAGTCAATAGTAAATAGTCAATCAATTCATATCTTCTTTCCTCCGAATGGGAGACATAGTGGGCAGGGGCATGTCGCTACTGGCCTTCGGCAACTACGCCCCTTTTGGATTTAAGGTTCGGTAATGAGGGGTCAGAGGTCGGCTGACCCTGATTGCTGACCCCTAACCGCTTCAGAAAAACTTTCAAAGCAGGTTTTTATTTTTTGACAAATCAACGGAAAAAAAGTAAAAGATTGGTAATTGGTGATTGGTAATTTGTTCGTTGTTATGAGTTCATTGTTCATCGATGAACTATGAACAATTAACTATGAACATCAATTTCCAGTTACCAATTACCTGGAGAAAGGAGATTAACTAATGGCAAGAGCCGTGACACTATTTACCGGACAATGGGCGGATTTGCCTCTGGAAGTTCTGGCGGAAAAGGCAGCAGACTGGGGATTCGACGGGCTGGAGCTGGCCTGCTGGGGCGACCACTTCGAGGTGGATAAGGCCCTTGAGGATGACAAGTACTGCGCCGCGAAACTAAAGATGCTGAAGAAGCATGGGCTGCAAGTTTTTGCGATATCGACGCACCTGGTAGGACAGGCAGTATGCGATAATATAGACCAGCGGCACAAGGCGATATTGCCAGCGGACGTCTGGGGTGACGGCGACCCCGAAGGCGTCCGCAAGAGGGCAACACAAAAACTTATTGATACGTCAAAAGCCGCGAAGGCGCTTGGGGTTAAGGTCGTCAATGGCTTCACCGGCAGCTCGATTTGGCATTTGCTTTATTCATTTCCGCCGGTAACACCTGATATGATTAAAGCCGGCTACCGGGACTTTGGAAAGCGCTTCAAGCCGATTCTTGATGCGTTCAAGGCCAAGGGCATTAAGTTTGCGCTTGAGGTACATCCGACTGAAATCGCCTTTGATATTGCTTCGGCTCAGCGTGCGCTTGAGGCGGTGAAGAATCATCCAGCTTTTGGCTTCAACTATGACCCGAGCCATCTGGGCTATCAGGGCGTTGACTACGTCAAGTTCATCAGAACATTCCCAAACCGCATATTCCACACACACATGAAAGATGTCTGGTGGGGGCACGGCGACGGCACAGTGGGCGTATTCGGCGGCCATACTGACTTTGCCGACCCGCGCCGTTACTGGGACTTCCGCTCAATCGGCCATGGCGATATAAATTTCGAGGAAATCATCGTGGCGCTAAACGACATCGGCTATCAAGGGCCGCTTTCCATTGAGTGGGAAGACAGCCGAATGGACCGTGAGCACGGTGCTAAAGAGGCATGCGAATATATCAAAAAGGCGGACTTTAAGCGCTCTGCGGTAGCATTCGACGCAGCGTTTGAGAAAAAGAAAGGAAATTAAATGATAGGCGATAACAAAAGTATCAACCGGCGTCAGTTTCTCAAGAGAACAGTTGGCTCTACGGCGGTGGCAATAGGATTTCCGTACATTGTTTCCTCGTCAGCTCTGGGCAATGACGGCAGCACCGCCGCCAGCGAACGTATTACAATGGGCTGCATCGGAGTAGGCAGCCAGGGAACAGGCAACATGAGAGGATTCCTCAGCAAAAATGAAGTGCGGATATTGGCTGTCTGTGATGTGGATAAAATACATCTTAATATGGCTAAAGGAGTAGTAGATAGCATATACAATAATAACGACTGCAAGGCGTACATGGATTTTCGGGAGGTGATTGCGCGGAGTGATATTGATGCGCTATCACTGGCACTGCCGGACCACTGGCATTCCATTCCGGTGCTGATGGCTGCTCAAGCTGGAAAGGATATGTACGGCGAGAAACCTTTGGCCAGAACGATCTTTGAAGGCAAGGAGATGGTCAAGGACGTACAGCGATATGGTATAATCTGGCAGACCGGCAGCTGGCAGCGGTCGCAATGGCACTTTCGTCGCGCCTGCGAGCTTGTGAGAAACGGCCGGATTGGCAAGGTTCATACCGTTGAGGTAGGTCTGCCGACCGGAAATCCAGGACGAAATATAGCGGTACAAGCTGTTCCCGAAGGCCTGGATTGGGACTTTTGGCTTGGTCCAGCCCCGTGGCGGCCTTACCAGCAGTTCGGCCAAAATGGTCCGCATTGGGATTGGCGCTGGATTATGGATTATTCCGGCGGGCAACTGACTGACTGGGCAGGCCACCATATTGATATAGCCCACTGGGGCCTGGGGCTGGAGCGCACTGGCCCTATCGAGATTGAGGGCAGTGGCGTCTATCCTAAAGACGGTATCTTTGATACCCCGACAGAGTACAAGTTCAAGTGCAAGTATGCCAATGGTCTGACGATGATAGTTGCCAACGAACAGCAGCAGCCGAAAGGCATGGGAACAGCGTGGTATGGCGAAAAGGGATGGATTTATGTCGATCGTGAAGATAAGCTCCAGGCCGAGCCTATGAGCATTCTGGATGAAAGAATCGGGCCAAACGAGATTAGGTTGTATGAAAGCAACGACCATCTGCAGAATTTTTTGGATTGTGTCAAGAGCCGCAAAGAAACTATCGCACCCATAGAGGTGGCGCATCGCTCGATAAGTGTGGGACTTCTTGGCGAGATTGCAATGCTGTTGGGAAGAAAACTGCGATGGGATCCTGATAAGGAACATTTTACTAACGATGACACGGCAAACCGCTTGCTCAGGCGGCCGATGCGCAGCCCATGGCATCTTTGAAATTGACTATTTATTATTGAGATATAGGAAAGGAAGTGGCGAAGAATGAGTAAATATTGTAAGTTTTTTCTTCCTTTGTTGACTATCATCCTCTGTTTGTCACTATTGATGAGTAAAATATGGGCTCAACAGAGGGAAGTATCGGAACCTAATCAGGAAGAGATTAAAAAGATGGAGGAGGCTATGCCGAGTTTGCCCGTTGTTAAACCTGAAAAACCGAGAAAGCTATTGGTCTTCAACCT
Source organism: uncultured Pirellulales bacterium (assembly GCA_964538525.1). Lineage (GTDB taxonomy): Bacteria > Planctomycetota > Phycisphaerae > Sedimentisphaerales > Anaerobacaceae > CAZIED01. The sequence goes on from CAZIED010000034.1 coordinate 6,227, forward strand.
CTGCCAGGGATTCAGACACAGCTCGATACCTTATTGGGATAAGGCTCTTGAGATTATGGCTCAAAAGACGGGAGCATTTAATGTGGTTGAAAGCAACGACCTGAATGTTTTCAAAGCCGAGAGCCTCAAGGAATTTGACGCGGTCTGCTTTAATAATACAACCGGCCTGAAGCTAAGTCCTGAGACCACGCCTGAGTTATGCACCGGCCTTATGGAGTTTGTTAAAAATGGAAAGGGCGTAATCGGCATTCACGCCGCTACCGACAACTTCAACCAGTGGCCGGAAGCGCAGGAGATGATGGGCGGCAAATTCACAGGCCATCCATGGGGCGCAAGCGGCACATGGGCGATCAAAATCGATGAGCCTAAGCATCCTCTTACAGGGCACTTTAAAGGACAGAGCTTTAAGATAAAGGATGAAATCTACCGGACCGAACCGCCGGTGTATTCACGGGAAAAACAGTTAGTGCTGATGAGTCTCGATATGAATGATGAGGTAACGAAGAAAACCTCGCAAAAGCCCACCGATGCAGACACGGGTATCTCATGGATTAAGACCTGGGGACAGGGACGCGTATTTTATTGCTCGCTTGGCCATGACCACGCTGTAACGTGGAACCCCACTGTGCTGGAGCACTATCTGCGGGGCATTCAATTTGCGCTGGGTGATTTAAAGGTTGAAGCAAAACCAAAGCAGAAAACCCCCAAATAAATTTGGGGGCTAAATATTTATCCGCCTCGGCGGATTTAGCCCCACGTTTTACGTGGGGTCTTTGATGAAAGGAACTATAAATGGCAGATTTACAAGAATTACTTGATAAGGTAAAAACTTACGACTGGGGCCGGAGCCGGGCAGCTCTAACGGAGGTAGCCGAGACAATAAAGAATTCGCTCGGCAACAAGGACGAAACTGCAAAAATTGAAAAGACCTTGCTCTCGTGCCTCGAATCATCGGATGCCACAAAGGCCGGCAAAGATTTTGTCTGCAGACAATTAAGCATCATTGGAACCGCACAAAGCGTGCCGGCTCTGGCTAAAATACTAACCAATGAGGAATACTCCGATATGGCAAGATGCGCTCTGGAGCAGATACCGGGTGAAACCGTTGACGCAGCTCTGCTGGAGGCTCTGCCGAAAGCAACCGGCAAAACGAAAGCAGGTATAATAAACTCGCTGGGTCAGCGCCGCTGCGCACAGGCAGTCAGCACTCTCGGCAAACTAATTAGTGACTCCGATGAGTCTGTTGCTGAAGCCAGCGCTGCTGCTCTTGGCAGAATAGCCGACGAGCAAACGACAAAAATCCTTGCAGAAGCCAAAGACAAAACAAGCGGTAAATTACAGATGAAAATCATGGATGCATATCTGACCTGTGCAGACCGGCTCATCGCCTCTGGAAATAAGGATCGGGCTTTGGCTATCTACAAGGAGCTTCAGCAGAATAAACTCCCCAAATCCATCCGTAGCGCTGCAACAAGGGGACTGATTTCAGCGGTGAAAAAATAAAATGAAGACTAATTGCATGGTTTTTAAACATCTGGTTCTTTTGATTTTGCCCTTTTATTCTATTTGTTTTGCAGCTTCTGAGCAAGCACAGAATGATGCCATTGAAACAGTGCTCGGTATCCTAAGAAGCGGCGATCCCCAGATGCAGGCCGTGGCTATAACGATGATAAGGCAGATGCAGGGCAAAGAATTAACGGAGGCATTAGTAAAAGAGCTTCCGAATCTTCCTGTCACAGGGCAGGTCCAATTGCTCACGGCACTGGGCGACCGAGGTGATAAGACCGCTTTGCCGGTGGTCATAAATGTTACAAAATCCAAAGAAGTCTCTATCCGTATAGCGGCACTAAAAGCCCTTGGCCAATTAGGCGATGCTTCATGTGCCATCCTGCTGGCGGAAATCGCGGCAACTAGCATCGGCGAAGAGCAAAAAGCCGCCCGCGACAGCCTGTACGGATTACGTGACATGGAAGCTGATAAAGAAATCCTTGCACATATTCCCACCGCTGAGCCAAAGGTCAAGGTGGAGCTGATTCGCAGCATAGGACAACGTAATATAACAACTGCCGTGGAAACACTGTTTAAAACCGCTCATGAGCCGGAAGCAGGAGCTCAGCAGGAATCGTTCAAGGCTTTGGAGACAATCGCTAATGAAAATCAAATGCCCGATCTTATAAAACTTTTAATGAGCGTGGATGATGACACCGTGCGAGAGCAGGCCGAAAGGACTGTCGCTGCTATTGCTCTAAAGAGCGGTGATAAGGCCGGCCGCTGTGCCGTTGTGCTCTCGGCTCTTGCCGTAACCAAAGACTCACAGGACCGTTGTTCCCTGCTTCGAGTGCTCGGCCGAATCGGTGATGATAGTGCTCTCTCGGTTATTCGCGCTTCTGTAAACAGCAATGATGTACAAGAACAGGATACTGCCATTAGAGTTTTATCCAACTGGCCGAATCCTATGCTGATAGACGACCTTCTGAAGATAGCAAAGTCCTCGAAAAACCGGACTCACAGGATTTTAGCGCTGCGAGGCTTCGTGCGGCTGATTGGACTTGATGCTAATAGTCCTGCCGAGGAAATAGTTATGATGTATAAGCAGGCAATGGAGCTATCTGAGGATGTGAGCGAGAGGAGACTGGCTCTATCGGCTCTGGCAAACGTAAAATCTCCTGCGGCTTTGGAAATGGCAGCTTCCTATCTGCAGGATGCAGCGATAAAGCCCGAGGCGGAAGCCGCCGTAGTTAAAATCGCAGAAAACATTTATGCGGCTTATCCTCAACAAACTAAGGATGTTTTAAACAAAATCATCCAAACTTCAAAGAATGAAACACTGCGTCAAAAAGCACAGGAGATAATAAAAACGACGGACGAGGGACGA
>CAZIED010000034.1:9201-13951 GCA_964538525.1 uncultured Pirellulales bacterium
TTGCGGGGTTTTTATCACGTGTTTAAAATTTAAAAGGGGAGTGTTATTATGGAAATCAAGAAAGTTACCAAACGGCAAAACAAAAATATTTCTCGGCGGGATTTTCTCGGAACCGCCGCTGCAACGGCGGCATTTACGATTGTGCCCCGGCACGTGCTCGGAGGCAACGGCAATACGCCACCAAGCGAGAAGCTCAACATAGCCGGCATCGGAGTAGGTGGTATGGGCGGAAATAACCTGAAAGCCTGCGAAGGTGAAAACATCGTGGCGCTTTGCGATGTGGATGATAATTATGCTGCCGAGGTGTACAAGAGATATCCTAATGCCAGAAAGTGGCGTGACTTTCGCAAGATGTTAGATGAGCAGAAGGATATTGATGCGGTGATTGTCGCTACGCCGGACCATACACATGCAGTAATTGCAATGACTGCAATGCAGCGTGGTAAGCACGTATATTGCCAGAAGCCCTTGACACGGACGGTTTGGGAGGCACGTATGCTTGCTGAGGCCGCCAGAAAGTACAAGGTTGCTACCCAGATGGGTAATCAGGGCCACTCAGGTGAAGGTGTTCGCCTGATATGCGAATGGATATGGGATGGGGCGATAGGTGACGTACGCGAGGTTCACGCCTGGACGAATAGGCCTATCTGGCCGCAGGGTATCGACCGGCCAACTGATACGCCGCCGGTGCCGGATACGCTGGATTGGGATTTGTGGCTTGGCCCGGCGCCAAATCGACCATATCATCCGTGTTATCTGCCGAGATATTGGCGTGGGTGGTGGGATTTCGGATGCGGAGCATTAGGCGATATGGCCTGCCATGTGACTGACCCGGCCTTCTGGGCGCTGAAGCTGCGCTATCCGATTAGCGTCGAGGCCTGCGCCTCGATGCAAGCACATGCGGCTCCCGACAACACATGGGGGCAAAGAAAGGTTAATAAGGAAACGTTTCCTATAGCATCTATCGTTCGTTACGAATTTCCGGCTCGTGGGAATATGCCACCAGTTAAACTTCATTGGTATGACGGCGGTTTGAAGCCCTCACGACCGGATGCTTTGGAACCAGGCCGAAACTTAGAGCAAGCCGAAAGCAACGTTCTCCTTATCGGTGACAAAGGTGTGCTACGTTATGGTGAGTATGGTGACAGTCCCAGGCTTATCCCTGAGAAGCTGATGGAGGAATACAAGCGTCCGCCTAAGACCATACCCAGGGTTGATACCAGTCATGAGCAAGACTGGATAACGGCCTGCAAAGGAGGCCGTGCAGCGTGCTCGAACTTTGATTATTCAGGCCCGCTGACCGAAGCCGTTCTGATTGGTAATGCCGCCGTTCGTTTTCTGGGCGAAAAGCTGCTTTGGGACGGCGAAAATATGAAAATCACGAATAACGAAGAGGCAAACGCCTTTGTCAAGCCCGAATTTCGGCAAGGGTGGTCTTTATAAAACACAAGACTCAAGACATAAGACTCAAGACTTTGAGGAGAAAAAATATGAGCAATATAAAAATCCTTCTTGCGATGCCTACCTTCATTTTGTGCGTGGGTCTCCTGCCGATTGCTTACGCTTCGGAACCAAACCAAGCAAAGGCTCAAATTAACGAAAGCTGGCGGCTGTGTATGCAGGCCTATACTTTCAAGGAGTTCACCTTTTTTGAAGCGGTGGATAAAACCAAATCGCTGGGCCTAAAATACATCGAAGCTTACCCCCAGCAAAGTTTGAGCAAAGAAAAGAGCAATATCAAAATCGACCATAATATGTCCCCCGACATCAAAAAAGAAGTCCGGCAAAAGCTCAGCGAGGCAGGAATTAAGCTTGTCAATTATGGTGTAGTTGCCTTACCAAACTATGAAGTGGAATGCCGAAAGGTGTTCGATTTTGCTAAGGACATGGGCATCGAGACGATTGTCTCCGAACCGCCGGAAGAGGCATTCGACCTTGTAGAAAAATTATGCGAAGAGTACAAAATAAATGTCGCAATTCACAATCATCCCAAATCCCCAGTATCACACTACTGGGACCCTAATACGGTGCTGAAGGTTTGCCAGGGACGTAGTCCGCGAATAGGGGCCTGCGCCGACACTGGTCACTGGATGCGTTCAGGTATCAATCCGCTTGAGGCGATAAAAAAGCTCAAAGGTCGCATCATAAGCTTGCACTTTAAGGACTTAAATGAATTTGGCAATCCCAAGGCACACGATTGTGTTTGGGGCACAGGAGCAGCAAAGACAAACGCGATATTAGCCGAGCTGAGCAGCCAAAACTTCAAAGGCACATTCTCTATCGAATATGAATATAATTGGCTGAACTCCGTGCCTGAAATTGCAGATTGTGTCACCTACTTCAAAAAGACTTCGTCCGAGCTTGGTCAAAAGTAATTTTTTCAGGTCAGCTACGTAGCGGCAGCACTACGAAATGTTACGTTAAAACCTGTTCCCAGGCAAGTATTCTTGTGATGACCCATTTAAGGAGCAGAGACGATGAAATCGAAACCAAACGCAATTGTGGCCCAGTCCGGAGGCCCTACCACAGTAATTAATTCAAGCGCCTGCGGCGTAATCCAGGAGGCAAAAAAATCAGGTAAAATCGGCTGCGTAATTGGTGCCGTCAACGGCATATTGGGTGTCCTGAAGGAAGATTTGTTTAACCTATCGGCTGAAAGGCCTGAAACAATCGAGGCACTTAAGCAAACACCTGCAGCGGCCTTCGGCTCATGCAGATACAAGCTAAAATCGCTACAGGACTCCAGAGCAGACTTCGATAGAGTTCTGGATGTTTTTAAGGCTCATAACATCCATTACTTTTTCTACGCCGGCGGTAACGACTCAATGGATACCGCCGACAAGGTCAATAAGTTAGCTGCAGATGCTAACTATGAGCTTGTCTGTATCGGCATTCCTAAGACGGTCGATAACGACCTTGCATTTACCGACCATTGCCCGGGCTATCCAAGCGTAGCCAAATATGTCGCCACTTGTGCGATGGAGGCAGGCCGAGATACCGAGGCGCTATATACGGCTGATACCTGCACAATTTTAGAAGTAATGGGAAGGAACGCCGGCTGGATTGCAGCAGCGACAGGCCTTGCGCACCGCACTGCCGAGGATGCGCCGCATCTTGTTTATTTGCCGGAGGCGGCATTTTCATTCGACAAGCTCGTTAGCGACGTCCAGGAAGTGCTGAAGGAATTTGGCAGGGTCTTTATCGTTGCTGGTGAAGGCCTCAAGGATGACAAAGGCCAATATGTCACCGCCGACTCGGGAGCCTTCAGCAAGGATAGCTTTGGCCATGTCCAGCTCGGCGGAGTCGCCGATATGCTAAAGGCCGTGATTGAAAAAGAGGTGAAGATAAAGGCCCGCTTTAATAAGCTCGGCACCAACCAGCGTAGCGCAATGCACTTTGCATCGCTTACCGACGTCAAAGAAGCCTACATGTGCGGCAAAATGGCCGTTCAGTACGCTCTAAAAGGCGTCAACGGCAAGATGGTGACATTAGTTCGCGAGAAAGGCCGTCAATATAAATGCACCACCGGCCTGGCTGAGCTAAGAGACGTCGCAAACGGTGAAAAGAAAGTGCCCCGTGAATTTATAAACGAAAAGGGCAACCATATCACCAAGGCGATGCGTGATTATTTAAGGCCTCTGGTGCAGGGCGAAGCGCCTATAAAAATCGGCGACGACGGCCTGCCCGTATTTATGCGATTCAAACGCAAACCTTTAGAGAGAAAACTTCCGAAATATCTGTAATACCCCAAAAAATCGTTTAGCCCCGCGATCCTTCGACACGGCTCAGGACAGGTTTATCGCGGGGTTTCACCCAATAAGGAACAATGAAAATGAGCAATCTGTTTGACATCAAAGGCAAAGTTATCGTTATTACCGGTGCTGGCGGAGTCTTGTGCAGCACTATGGCTAAAGCGCTCGGGCAGGCCGGTGCAAAAATCGCCGTGCTGGATTTGATTGAATCCGCCGCACAGAAAGTTGCCGATGAAATTAAGGCAAATAAGGGTCAGGCCATTGCAGTTAAATGCAACGTGCTCGACAAAAAAACTCTGCAAGACGCCAAAGAGAAAATTATCGCGGAGCTTGGTCCAGTGGACATACTTATTAACGGAGCCGGCGGCAACAAGAAAGAAGCCACTACCTCGCCGGAGCTTCCCTTCTTTGATTTGCCGAGCGAGGCTATTCGGTTTGTCTTCGACCTGAACTTTATCGGCACGCTCCTTCCGACGCAGGTCTTCGCTAAAGACATGGCTGAAAAGGGCACCGGCGTAATATTAAATATATCGAGCATGAACGCCTTTCGTCCCTTGACGAAAATACCTGCATATTCAGCCGCCAAGGCAGCCGTGAGCAACTTCACTCAATGGCTGGCGGTGCATGTTTGCCAGAACTACTCAAAAGAAATTCGTGTCAATGCAATTGCGCCGGGCTTTTTTCTGACGGAGCAAAATCGGTTCCTTTTGACCGATGAAAAGACGGGCAAATTGACCGACCGCGGAAAGACTATTATCAACCATACACCGATGGGCAGGTTCGGCCAGCCGGAGGAGCTTGTCGGGACCGTTATGTGGCTGTTGAGTGACGCAGCTAAATTTGTCACCGGTATTGTCATCCCTGTTGACGGCGGCTTCTCGGCTTTTAGTGGTGTTTAATAAATCAACAATGAGTTACTTTTGATTAGGAGGATAAAATGACCGATGTTGACCCAGCGAGACCTTTGAAAGAATTTAAGCCGAAGCATAAATTTTTTG
>CAZIED010000035.1:0-9239 GCA_964538525.1 uncultured Pirellulales bacterium
GGCGGCGGTCAACAAGGTGGCGGACAACAAGGTGGTGGACAACAAGGTGGTGGACAGCAGGGTGGTGGACAGCAGGGTGGCGGTCAACAAGGTGGCAGACAGCAAGGTGGCGAACAAGGAGGTGGTGCACCACAAGGTGGACCACAGCAGGGCGGCGGACAACAAGGTGGTGGACAGCAGGGCGGGGCGCAGCAGGGTGGTGGGCGGGGATAAACAGATGACAATTAGTAAGTGTTTGTTCTGATAGAATTAATTAAAAAGTGAGATTTAGCAGAAACGATGCCAGGTGTTGCTGAAAAAAAAGGTCTTGTTCTTGTAGCAGTTCTTTGGATAGTGGTTGTATTGACGGTTATCGTAGCCACGGTAAGTCGGAACAGCAGACTTGATTCAAAGGTTCGTCAGATGAGGGTGGAGGAGTTGCGTTGTAAATGGGCCTGCCAGGCAGGGATTGAAACGGCTATAGCGCTGTTGAATGAAGACACCAGAGAAAGTGACCACCTGATGGATCTGTGGAGTAACAATGATGAAGACTTTAACAACGTTAGTTTAGATGGCTGTCTGTTCAATGTTAGGGTGTTTGATGAATCGAGTAAACTCAACATAAATACTGCCACGAAAGAGCAGCTCATGGCACTACCAAATATGGAAGAGTACATATCAGATTCAATAATCGACTGGAGAGACAGTAATGATACGCCATCCGAGCTGGGCGTTGAATCAGGATATTATGAGAATCTTCCTTTTCGTTATCCGATTCGTAACGCTCCTTTTAGGACAATACGTGAGCTGCTGTTAGTCAAAGACGTAACGGAAGAGCTTTTTTATGGCGAAGATAGAAACCTTAATGGCCAGTTAGATGATAATGAACGAGATGGTGACGAAAATCCGCCAATCGACGATAAAGATGATGAGCTGGACCAGGGGTGGATTTCGTTCCTGACATGCTATTCTTATGATAAGAATACAGATGCCGAGAGCAATACAAGGGTTAATATAAATCAGGCTAACGCAACCCAGTTGCAGGAGTCACTTGGAATAAGTGCTGCCGATGCGCAGGCAATCATACAGGCAAGAAGCAGCAGTCAATTTACGAGCATAGTGGATTTGTTAGGTACCAGCACGTCCACAAGCACCGGCGGAGGCTCGGGCAGCTCATCGGGCCAGTCTGCGGCGTTGGATTTACAAACTTTCTATGATATAGCAGACAAGATAACGGTAAATAGCCAGCAACAGACACCCGGCAGAATCAATATCAACACGGCTCCGAAGGAAGTGCTGGAGGCATTATTGGGTGGCGATGCCCAAGCAGAGCAGATTGCCGATAATATAGTCGCCGGTCGAGCAGGCTCCTTATATGGGATGCAGAGTATTGCGGAGCTGTTGCAGCTTGGCTTGGTTGACATGGATAAGTTTCGACAAATAGCAAATAGCATAACCACTCGCTCGGATGTCTATACAATCCGTTGTTTTGCTACTGCGACACGAGGTTCAGATACCGGAGTAACACTGCAGGCGGAAGCAGTGGTAGATAGAAGCTCAAGTCCATGCAAGATTCTTTATTGGTACGAGGGAGTAAGTAACTGATGATTGATAATGCAGCTAAAACAGGGGCGAGTCAATCCACAATTGCAATCGCTCAGGAAGACAATAAGTTCAAAGCTGTTGAGCTTAAGAGACAAAATGGGGCTTTTGAAGTCCTCTGGGTCAAGAGCAGCGAAATAAGCAATAAGAGCTGGAGCAGCTTCGCGGCTGAGTGTGGTTTATCAGCCGTTACATCAAAGCAGGCCAAACCCAATTCCGATAGAATAGGAGTGGTTGGTTTTGACTCGACAGATGTAGCTTTCTACCGTATCGATACGCCTGCGATAGAAGAGGACGAGATAGAAGCGGTAGTCAAGATGCAGGCGGAGACTATATTGCCGTTGCCCATCGGGCAGATGGAATTAGCCTGGCGTCGAGGCTCTATTCGGGACGGTAAAATAGCTATTACTATCGCCGCAGCAAGAAGGGAGCCTTTGAATACGCTTGTTAATAATGTGCGTGGTTTTGAGCCGGCAAGAATATTATTAGACTGCGAGGCGATTGTAAGGGTGTGGAAGGCGGTTTTTTCGGGAGGTAAAGAGGATGCTCTGATAGTGAGTCTGGCGGCCAGAAGGACTCAAGTCTGTTTGGCTGAAAAAGGGCGGTTGAGCAGTGGTATTGTCTTGGATACCGGATTAGAAGACTTTTTAGCGGCGTTCGGCAACCCGCCTTCGGGAGCAGAATTACCTGAGCAAACAGAAATAGCCGAGAGGTTCTCACAAGATATCAGGAGTGTATTGGAATCATTCGATAATGAGCATAGGGCTCTGCCGGTTTTTGTGCTGTCGGACGGCAGCAGTGCCATAGATAGCGTAGCTGCCTGTTTGAAAGCGGCAGGAATAAACGCCAAAGCAGTTGTGCCGGACGTTAAAAGCTTGCAGCTGCAGGGAGAGTTTGGAGTTTCACAAGTTTATGAATACAGGCTTCCGATAGGTCTTGCTCTGATGTCCCTCGAACAGTCCGCAGATGGTCTTAATCTTTTTGCGAACTTGTATGACCCGTCCGGAATCGGGAGAAAAAGATCAAGTTTGTATTCATTGAAAATGGCGGGGGTAGTTACAGCAGCACTAATGGTGATGTTAGCCATCGTTTCATACGGGCTCGATGTTGCTGAAAATAATAGATTGGCCATGTTAGTGGCACGGCCGGATTTCAAGGAGCTTTTTGAACGGCAGGTGCTTATAGAAAACATTGCGAGGCAAAGACCCGACTTGCTGCAACTGTTAAGTGATATAAATTCAGGCGAAAACAGAGGCATACAGTTAGACAATTTCTATTTCAGAAAGGGTCAACCTATAACCATCGGTGGAGAAGCCCAGAGCAACGATCAGTTGTATGATTTTCAAAAGTTACTGCTGAGTAAGAATGGCGTATCGGATGTGAATATCCAAAATACGTCAACAGACAGCAGAACAAAAAGGTTGAGGTTCACTATAACTTTTCATTACAAGACGTTCACTAAAAAGAGTACGCAAACGCAGAGCCGGAGATCGGAGATATTATGATAGGCAAGTTAGGTGAAAAAGATAAACGAACACTGAAGATTGGAGCTGTCAGTATTGTGGCTATCTTTGTGATTGTAGTTGGCACAAAATGGCTTGAGCACTGGCGCGACACGAAAGATTCACTTGCAGCAATGAGGGCAAAGTTGAAACGCATCAGCTTGAATGAAGCTCAGCAAGCGGGCCTTTTGTCAATTGTCCCCGTATTTGAAATGCCAATAGCAGAGGAGAAGCAGGAGCTCCTGTTTAGAGACAAGATTAACGAGCAGTTGAAAAATGCCGGGATAAGAAGCGATCCTTTGCAAACACTGCCTTCCAAAGAGAAACAAGCAGGATATAAGCTCTTACGGCTGAAGTGCAGCGCGAAATGCCAGTTCGAACAAGTCCTCGACCTGCTCGCAGCGATAAAAGGAAATCCTTATCTTGTCAGCATTGAGGAGATACGAATAAAGGGCAGCACAAACACAAGACAACAACAAGGGCCGCGTTCGGAAGGGCAGCGGCAGCAGCGGCAGGAAATGGAGCTGAATTTGACAGTGTCCACATTTGCTAAATAAACCATTATTTCGTGGTTAGTGTTTAGTGATTAGTGACTATCCACTATTCACAATCCACTATCCACTGAATTATTGAGGTAAGCGTATGACAATTGATTACATTAAACAAAATAAGAAATATGCTTTGATTCTTCTGGTCGTCGTTTCCGCAATGTGCGTGGTTTTGATTCCAGCCAAGGTTACAGCCTTTTTCGTGGCGTCGGACAAAACGAGTAACCTGCTGGAAAAAGCTCTTGCACAGACTAAGCAAAATAATGGGGAAGCGGAGAAACGCTTGGCCGATGCCAAAGTGATCGCCGATAAAGTGAAAAAAAACAATTTATTTGCGCCTCCTGCGATGAAGCAGCATCCTGTAAATGCCGTCGCAGCCATAATGGGAAATGAGGTGCTGATAAACGAACAGTGGTACAAGCTTGGCGATACGGTTAGTGACGCCAAGATAGTGGCTATTGAACCTATGCAGGTCAGAATTCTGTGGGATGGCCAGGAAAGGACTTTTGCGCCGGTTGATGCACCACTTCCTGAAAGGACGTCACAGAGACCTGGAACGACAACAGAAGTTGCCAAAGCCACAGGTAGCGAAGAAGGTCGTGCCGACGTGGTCCAGGTCCAGGTTGATGTAGGTGGGGCAGGAGGGCCGCCAGGGATGGGTATGTTTGGAAATATGTCCCCAGACGAAATGTCCAGAATGAGGGAGCAATTTATGAGGATGGGAGGACAAATGGGGCAAAGATTTGGTGGACGGGGGCCGGGGGGTGGCGGACGAGGGCAAGGTCGTGGAATGCGACCAGAAAATTAAAGTGAGGTTAACCAAATATGAAAAGCACAATAATATCAGTCGTAGCCGCTGTTGCGGTGCTCGCTGCTGCCTGGGTAGTAGGTATTTGCATTCGAGAAGTGAGATTTAGTTCTGTACAAACTAATCGTGTTGAAATGCCCACCAGCAACGAAGCAGATATAGAATCTGAACCTGTCGGACCTGTAAGCACAAACAGACTTGCAGCTGAGGAAAGGGCTCGCCGGTACCAAGAGAGGACAAGTCAGTCCCAGCAGGAGAGAGAGAAAGTCAGGTCTCAAATACGGGATAGATTTGGTACAAATCAGCGAGAAGGCAAACAAAAATTTAGCGGCATGTCGCAAGAGGAAATGACCAAGCTAAGGGAACAATGGGCGAACATGTCTGAACAAGAGAGGCGGCAGTACATGGCCCAAATGCGTGAAATCTTCGGTAGCGGGCAGAGAGAAGAAAGGTCTGATTCTGCTTTACAAGAGACTGCCGGTTCACAGGAGGCTGTAACAGAAACGATGGAAGAAGTGCCTGCCTCTGAATCGTCGGCCGTACCCCAGGAAGATCAGGAAGATATGGAAAACAATAATCAACAAGATGCAAATCAGACCCCATGAGGAAAAGGCCGAGCTATGCCTCGTGAAAATGTTGAGGAATTTATGAATGGAAACGAAAGTGTCTCTGGCGAGCCAGGGTAGTATATGGATAGGAAAGATTAAACAAGATTGCGTCTGAGGGCGCACAATTGATTGAAGGCAAGGTGGTTAAAATGAAGCAGATAAGACTGATAGTATGGGTTGTAGTTGCTATAGCAGCGTGTATTATTGTTTGGAAAGTTGGTTTTTCTCCTCAACCGTCTGAGCAGCCTAAGAAGCCGGTTAAAACAGAATTAGTGAGTCAGCCCAGCCAATCCAGTAAAATCCAGAGGCCGAGTGATGCGAATCAGACTGTTGCAGCATCTACGGCAGCTGATGTTAATACGCCGAGGGCAGGTGTCGATGCTAATGCACCGGCTGGATTTGCCGACGCTGGTGGGCGTAGAGGTTTTGGGAGACGGTCAGGTCAAGGTGAAATGGGAGGTGACTCTTTCGGCCAGTTCGGAAGATTCGGCGGATTTGAAGGCCGCTCTGGAAGGATAACCGATGTCAATGACGCAAATCAGCCATTGGAAGCTCTTAACCTTAATAATGTGGAGATGAGGACTGTTATTGCGAAAATCGCACAGTGGACAGGAAAAACTGTTATTCCGGACGAAGAGGCAGAGCGAGTCAGATTGAGCATATATGCGCCTGATAGAATGGCAAAGGACAAAGCTCTTGCGCTTATTTACGGTGCATTGCGTATGAAAGGCTTTGTCGCGGAGCATCTTGACGATGCAATCTATATCAGAGCTGCACAGAAGGCAAAAACCGGCTTTGTTCCTACGATACCGGCCGATCAGCCTTTGGCCATGCTCGATAATAAGGACCAGATAGTTCAAAAGTTCTTCAAGCTCGAGAGCTATCCTCCGAGTCAGATGTCGCAGGTTATTCAGCCTTTGATCAGCGAATATGGCTACATTAGCGCTGATGAAACTACGAGCACTTTATTAGTGATTGATACGGTTATGAATCTGATGCGTATCGAGCGGATTATCACAGAATTTGATGTGCCGGAAGCAGGGCAAAGTGAGCAGAAAATCTTTGTTGTTCAGCATGGAGACCCGTCGGAGATTGTTCAGATGTTGAATATCCTTTTAGGTCAGACCCAGGGCTATAGTACCACTCGCAGCAATACGGGCAGGGGCGGTTTCTTCGGGCAGGGTGGCCGGGGCGGTGGTGGAATGTCTCAGCAAACAGGTCAGACTACGTCTCAGTCAAGAACTCAGTCTTCTGGTGGTACTCAAGCCGGCAGAACTGATTCGTCAAGAACTACAACAGCAACATCTGTTGTGATTGGGGCGACCAGCGGACCTATCATTCTTATTCCTGAACCGAGGCGCAAGTGGATAATTGCCAGGGCATCGGCTGAAAATATAAAGCAAATCGAGGAATGGATAAAAAGGCTGGACGGGGAAGAGCCGGTTGAATCGGAATATGAGGTTGTTCAGCTTAAGTACGCTGACGCCTCTGAAGTAGAAAGTAGTATCGGGGAGGGATTCAGAAATCTCCCTGGGACAGAGTTTCTGCCCAGTGTTCTTGTTGAGCCATTGCCTGTATCCAGACAGGTTATTGTATTCGGCAAAAAAGAGCTGCGGGAAATTGTTAAAAAGATCATTGCTGAGATAGATATTCCGCCTGGTGAATTTATAACAGAACATTTCAAATTGAAGTATGCTGATCCTGACCAGATTAAGACAAATATAGATGAGCTTTACCAGGAAGGACTCTATAGTAGCGGCACATCCTCTACTTCTTCATTTGCTGCTTTTCGGGGGACAAGCCAGGGGCGAAGAACTTCTTCCACTCCGTCCTCTGCTTACACAGTGAAGGTACTGTCATATCTTTCCTTAAAACAGGTGACAGTCATCGCCTCACCCGAAATTATGGAGAAAATCAGAGAGCAGATAGCAGAATGGGATCGTCCAATCGATGTGAATGAAGTCAAGCCGAGAATTATTGAGCTGAGGAATTCCGACCCGATTCAGATGTCTGATTTGCTTAACTCGCTTTTTAGCCAAAGTTCAACCAGCACATCAGGAACCTCAGCAACGAGTATGTTATTAAGGGGAACGAGTACGACACAGGCACAGCAGATGCAAAGCGTTATTGGACCACTTTATGGAAAGCTGACCTTCGCAGATGTACCGGGGACAAAGAAAATAATCGTAATAAGCAAGATTCCCGAGGCTTATGATGTTGTAGAGCAGTTGGTGCGTGACCTTGACAGAGAGGAGATGGCTCAGATACCTAAGGTCATAATGCTTAAGTATGCAGACCCAGAAGAGTTATCTGAACGCCTTAATGCTTTGTTCAATGATATAGGTACTACTGCCTCAATTCGCCGAACCCCAGCGGGATTAAGCGCATATTCAATGGAAACCGGTACAAGCAGCACTACATCTAATACGACTAATACAAGTGGCTCAGGCGCAACTACAACCGATTATAGACCATGGTGGAACACGGGTCGGACCACCACCAACCAGGAACCGATAAGCAACGTCATAGGCAGGATACGTTTTATTCCAGATAGCCATAGCAAATCGCTCCTTGTTCTTGCTCCACCGGAGTTTATGGACAACATTGAGAAATTGGTTAAAGAGCTTGATGTGCCAGGCAAACAAGTAATGATTAGAGTGATCGTTCTTGAGGTTGACCACTCGAAGGTGACGTCACTCGGCGTAGAATTGGCAACAAACTCTACAGCCTTCGGCACGCTTGAGGAAAATTCCGTACTGGCGTTGGCAAACCTCACAAATGTGGGAAGGTCTGGTGTTAATGCCGGTACTACCGCTAGTACCGAACTTAGCCGGACATCGACTATTGGATCAGGTTCTACCGCAGCTAATGCTAGCGGTTCTGGAACTTTGCTGGGTGTAGGAGCGGACGTATATGGGCTGATTGATTTTCTGATTAAGAAAACACACGGGAAGGTTCTCAATCAGCAGACAGTCTGGACTAAAGACAACGAAGAGGCCACTTTCTTCAAAGGTCAGAAAGTTCCATTCTCTACAGGCACGACAATAACATCGACGGGGTTGGCCCAACAAAGTTATGAATTTCAAAGAGTGGGTATGACCCTGCGTGGGCGGCCGAGTATCACCCCGGAAAAGAATGTGGACATGATTGTGAATGTGGTTCTCTCACAACTTACAACAGAAGAAAGATTCCAAATGCCATATCGCAGCGAGATGGAGACGACGACCAACATGATTGTTAAGAATGGCCAGACCATCATGCTGGGCGGCATCCTTTCCCAGCAAGACCACAAAATTCAAAGGAAGCTGCCGCTTCTGGGCGACATCCCCGTGATTGGCGGTCTCTTTGGACATGAGGAGACTATAGCGGCTAACAACGAGCTGATTGTCTTCATTACACCTTTTGTGATCGACGAAACAACGAATATGCTGCCGGAGGCCGAGCAGGAAATGAATAAAAACAAGGCCAAACTTGAAAATATTCAAAAAGACCTCAATAGCACCTTGGAACCAATAATCAAAGAGGAAAATACCGATTAGATTAAATGGTATTTTGTCGTAGAGGTCATACACATAATAAACCGGACGGAAGTAATATGTAGCTGGAACAGCCAATAACTTACTTCGTTTCTCTCGACTGCGCTCGAGACAGGATTTTATCTCTGCCATTCACCCCGTTAGAAATTTTTGCTTTTTGCCTTTTATTTTTTTGTTATGCGATCTCTAACGGGGTTCATATAGGGTCGAAGAACCTTTGGTATCGTTATTGAGCCGTCGGCGTTCTGGTAAAGCTCTAAGAGGGGAATTAATATTCGCGGTGAGGCAATTACGGTGTTATTGAGAGTATGGCAAAACACATTTTTCTTGGTGACAGGGTCTTTATATCGAAGATTCAAACGCCTTGCCTGAAACTCATAGAATTTGCTTGCACTATGCGTCTCGCAATAATTACCTCGTGACGGCATCCAGGTTTCTATATCGTATTTTTTGGCTTGGCCTCTGCCGAGGTCGCCGGTGCATACAACCACCACACGGTAGGGCAGCTCCAGTGCGGTTAAGACAGCCTCAGAATTAGCCAGAATCTCCTCATGGTATTTATTGCTTTCTTCAATGCTGTTTTTACATATAACCACCTGCTCGATTTTGTCAAATTGATGGATTCTGTAAAGTCCGTAAGTATCTTTGCCTGCGGC
>CAZIED010000035.1:9339-12635 GCA_964538525.1 uncultured Pirellulales bacterium
GCCCAGTGTAAAAGTGCTCCGTCTCCTTTTAAGACGTAGTTCCGCGGACCCGCTAATTTAACGCCTCGTTCGATGTCTATGATATCCAGTTCAAGGCCCAGTTGTATGTGGTCTTTCGGCTCAAAATCGAATTGACGGACTTGGCCAACTCTTTTTATTTCAACATTTTCAGTATCATCCTTGCCGGTCGGAACATCCTCATCCGCCGGTTGTGGCACCAGCAGCATCAATTCGTCAAATTTAGGCTGAAGCTCTTTAATCTGCCTCTGGAGTTTTGTTTCTTCCTGCTTGACATGTGCCAACCGGGCGAGTGCGGTTTGCCTTTCATCACCTGACAAGTTTGGAATTGATTTACCGACTTGGTTTTTCTCGGTAGCAAAATCCTGTAGCTGTACCTTAGCAAACCTAATTGCCTCATCTAATTCAAGCATCCTTGAAACGTCAACGCAAAAACCTTTTGCTTCGCAGGCGGCTTTGAACTTCTGCGGATTTTCGCGTATTTGTTTTATATCAATCATACTTTTACCGTTTGCACTAATTGTATGGACCGGCGGTAAAACTACCGGATAAATATTATTCATACCTTTTTATTATTACAACGTTATTTTGTCCACCGAATCCGAAAGACTCCTTCATCGCTATATTGACATGATGTTTTCTTGGTTTGTTCGGTACATAATCCAGGTCAAGCGCAGGGTCAGGCTCGTTAAGATTCATGGTTGGAGGAACAATATTGTCTCGTATTGCCAAAACGCACGTTATTATTTCGGCGGCGCCTGCTGCCCCAATTAAATGGCCAAACATGCCTTTAACGCTGCTTGCCGGGATACTTTTGGCCTTTTCCTTAAAGACCGCTTTGATGGCCATTGTTTCTATAGAGTCGTTTTCCATAGTGCTTGTGCCGTGTGTGCTTATATAGTTCACATCTTTGTAGCTTGTTTTGGCGTCGGCAAGAGCCTTGTTCATCGCCTGTATCGGACCTCTGGCTTCTTCGTGCATGTCGGTAATTCTAAATGCGTCGGAGCTACTGCCGTAGCCGATGACCTCAGCCAGGATTTTTACGCCTCTTTTTTTTGCCGAGCTTAAAGATTCAAGAATTAAAATGGCTGAACCTTCACCGATAACAAAACCGTCCCTATCGGCTGAAAACGGTCTTGAAGCGGTTTGAGGGCTGTCGTTTCTTGTCGAAAGGGCGGTAAGGCGGTTAAAACCAGTGACACCTAATGGATGTATCATCGAGTGTGCTCCGCCTGCAATCATAACGTCGGCGTCACCTCTGCGGATAAGCATCGCAGCCTCACCAACAGCCTGCGTACTGGCTGCACAGGCGGTAAGACAGCTTCTTGTCGGCCCGCGTGCGCCGGTTAGCATCGCAATATGAGCAGCGGGCATATTGGGTTCCTGCTCAAGCTCGTGCATTGGATCCATTCTGTTGAATGCCACTTCCGCCCACTTGTTCCAATTCATCTCGCTTTTGTTCACATTCCATGCTTGGACCAGCGCAGCGAAAAATACATCATTATCAATCGATCCTTCGCCTGCTCCCAGGTAAATTCCCAGTCTGCCGCGGTCTATGCCATCGTTTGGTTTATTAGTTTCAATATCAATCTTTGCTTGTCGGCAGGCCTGGACAGTTGCACCAATGGCAAAAGCAGAACCTCGATTGCTGTGTTTATGCAAAACTGGATTTTCTGTAAACTTGCTAAGGTCATACTCCCTTACTTCGGCATCAAATGTAGTAGGGAACGTTGAAGCATCAAAAATAGTAGTTTTAGCAACACCACTCTTTCCTGCCAGCATTGCTTGCCAAACGGTCTCTACATCGTGTCCCAAAGGACATACAATTCCCATGCCGGTTATTACTACTTGCTCAGTCATTTACTCGGCCTTATAAGGTTTTTCTCATACGTATTATTTTGAATAATAAATATCTAACAAAGAATATCGAACGTCAAAATAAATTATCTCTTCCTTTTGTAAGGTAGTTCCTTATGATATTGGCATACAATAGTACAGTTTTTCAAGCAAAAAGGCCTTTTTTACTGATAAGTTATCTATTGAATAATCAATTTCGGGTGGAATCTCAAGATATTGGCAATAAAAAGTTCGTTATTTTTAATCAAAAAGAGATATGCCAATATTTTATTGTCGTTGAATTTTACTTATTTTTGAAAGAGTTGGTCTAATGGATTCTACAAAATGACTTTCTTGGCCAGAAAACTGCAAGAATCTTTAAAAATATAATGAGGTATTACCGGATATGTGCGTTTTGATATCCTTCGACCTTGCTGAGGACGGATTTAACAGATGTGTCTGCTTATATGTCAGTATTTTATAATTATTATCAAAACTTCAGTTTGCGCTGTTGCGAAGGATTCCGCCTCGCGGTAATCCCGGGCAGTGGTGCTTCGGATTTTAGCAAAGAAGTGGGCGTTTTTCACTATAGACCGCGCTGTAGCTTTAATTGACTCGCTGATTTACATTCGCAATATTATTGTCGGGACCTACTTGGCAAATAGAAGCTATATCATAATAGGTCTGAAAGACCGTGAGCTGATTGTAGCCGCTGGTGCTATGCTGATAGGCCGAAAATGTATTGAAATCACCCACCTGGTTAATATCAGCCGTGTTGTTGCCAAATGCTTTTTGATAAAGCCCTACTATGTTGAAGATCCCTGTCTGTATAAGGATAAATGAGTTCGAACCGTTGGAAGAAATTTGAGTCGCTGGATTGTACGGATCAAGCTGGCCACAATAGGCCGCACCATAAAGTTGATTAAAACCGTCATCCTGAATAATATAAGCCGTGTTAGAAGTAGAGGCGATCTGGTTGAGCTCGGCGAAATTATATTCACCATTTTGGTATGTGTAAAGCGTATTGTCATTAGGAGGGTCTTGTGTGACAGATATTATATTGCCTCTGCCGATTTGGTCGATGCCGGCATTATTATAACCATATTGAGAAGCAGCAAAAAAGTCTGTTTGGTTAACGGTGGCTGAATTTTTCTTTCCATTTTGTAAAACATCGAGCTCATTAAAACCATCGATATTTTGTGTGACATCGGCCGTGTTATCGCCTCGACTTTGTTCAGCCTCGTCAGCAGCTTCTTTAACCGCACCTTGGATGATGGTAACGTTATTGCCGCTCATGACATTACTATCTATAATTGCGTGAATGTTGCCGATTCCAACGATGGCTGCGTAATATGGAATATCCTGCGTCACAGGCAAACCGTTGCTATCAGCAGGCTGTTCAAAGGTGCCGATTTCTTCTTGAGTGAGCGTGTATTTGTAAG
>CAZIED010000035.1:12735-13937 GCA_964538525.1 uncultured Pirellulales bacterium
TCAGCAGGCTGTTCAAAGGTGCCGATTTCTTCTTGAGTGAGCGTGTATTTGTAAGAAGTGGGTTTGGTCTGATCGATAATGGCCAAATCTTTCTCATCCTGTGCTTTATTGTAAGGGCTTGGCCGTTTAATTTTGACCAGATACTTCCACTGACATCCGGATACGCAGAAAATGAGCGCTAAAGCCATTGTTACTGTAACAATCCGCTTGACCATATCTATCCTACTCCTACCCTCCCTCTCCGGCTTTAGTTGCTCAAGATAACAATCCCCTCCCCCGCAAATTCTCTGACTTATAAAAGTATGGGACAATCTATCCAGATTTCCGGATAAATCATTCCTTTATTCCTCAGAGAGCTATTGCTCTCGCTTATCAACACAAACTCTTTATTATGTTACTTGTGGCTTATTGATCTACAGTCGCTTTGTTATTACCAGTTGTGGCCTGCTGGCAAATGTTAGCGCTATTAGTGCCGATCTGATTTACCGTAAGCTCATTGTAACCGGCGGCAGTGGTTTGATAGGCGACTAATTGGTTATAATCACCCAGCTGATAAATCTCAGCCGCGTTGTACTCCCCTGCCTCTTGATAAAGCCCTACTGTATTGTCATTGCCAATCTGTTCGAGAGCAAGGGTATTGTAGGTTCCAGCCTTCTGAACGGCTGCGGCTCCCTCAGTAAGCACACCAGGAAAGCTTGCACCTACGAGTCTGTTTCTATGACCTATCTGCTCAATCTCAGCAGAATTGGAATACCCCGTATCGGGATTAATACCGGCAGAATCCTGGTCAAGGTTGACCACATTGTTGTTCCCCGCCGTCGTGGGATTTCCGCCGGCATCCTTTGCGCCGCCCTGATAGATGTTGACCTTGTTGTCACCACCGCTGGTTGTATTATCCTGGGATATCGTTATGTCATTTTCCTTTCCATATTGAAGAACATCCGTATTGTTATAAGCTTCCGTACCGACTGTGGTTTGTGCAATATAGACATAGTTGTCATCGCCACCATCTTGTTCAATATTGGCGTTATTTGTGCCACCAGCGCCTGATTGTATTACGGTCGCGCTGTGTTTGTCTCCCGTCTGCTCAATCGTGGCATCATTGGATACCCCTGCGGTTTGGTTCACAGTTGCGCTATCTTCACTGCCATTTTGACTGATACGGACCTCGTTATCAGGGCTGGTTTGGTCAACATTTGCTG
>CAZIED010000036.1:0-13642 GCA_964538525.1 uncultured Pirellulales bacterium
TCGAACTTTTCGCTCGGCCTCATAATGACCCGGTTATTCGGATAGGCTCTTAATCATTCGTTAATCATATCTCGTTTACAATTTGTCCTGCAAAGATGTCGTTGCGATTAGTTGCATTTGCCTGCTACCCAAAACCCATTATTCTTAGCGTCATTTTAATATAGGCCCTATAATAATTCTATTTCAAACCTCCCATTTGTTATAATAGGAAAATATTTATGTCTGCGGAGATTTTACCTAAATTTCCTTGATTTCAAACAGCTAATTGATTATACTAAATGCACAATCGAACCCGGGGCGGTTAAATTCGGAATGGGGGGTGTTCCAAAGTTAACCAACAATAAAATACATGTAAATCCGGTTGTAATTTATTTGAGTAGATTAGCCGGATTTAATGTAACACAAAATGATTTTAATGGGGGGCTAAAAAATGAAGTTGTCAAATACAGTAACTATTTTTTCTGCAGTAATCCTTCTAGTTCTGCCGTGCTTAGTAAAGGCTTCTCCTGTCGGTACCGTGGATATTGCGTATTCCCGTCTTGGTGCAAGTGATGTACTTACGATTTGGGGCGGCGGAGAAAATGGCTTAAATGGATATGGCGGCGTCTATATGCTCAATAAAACAGCCGGCACCGGCCAGGGAAATGTTTGGCCTAATGGTCTGATTGGTGGCTTATGTATGGAATTAAATCAATTGGCCGCGAGTGATACGAGGAAATACGATGTGTTTAACCTGGGAGAGGCGAACGTCAGTTTCTTTGGCAGTCAATTAGGAACAGCAAAAGCAAATTATATTACCGAGCTGTGGGGCAGATTTTATGATCCGGCTTGGGCCACAACTGGCTCACATACAAACCAGCAAAATAGAGATGCTGAAGCTTTTAGTGCGGCTGTGTGGGAGATTATATATGAGGACCTTCCAGGTTCTCCGTCTGGCTGGAATGTCTCGGTTGATGGTACGACAGGGACCGGTGGTTTCAAGGCGACTAATGTTGATGCAACTACCGCTAATAGCTGGCTGCATGCCTTAAACGGATTAGGGCCCAAAGCAGAGCTGCGAGCCTTCATTAATTGTGGAAAACAGGACTATATCGTGGAGGTTCCCGAACCGGCTACGCTGTGTCTTCTTGGTCTTAGCGGATTGGTTTTCCTTCGCAAGCGTAAATAAGCCGATCGGTCGATTCTAATGAATTAGAAAGGGCTGCAACGGTGCTCCGATGCAGCCCTTTTTCTTTAACTTGGATTGTTTAGCATTTTCTTATTTCGCAGGATATGGAAGTAGTGTTGGGCAAAACGGTGTGCTTCATCTCGAATATATTGCAGCAGCTTAAGAGCAGGCCAGTGCGCAGGCATCTTCAAGGGCCTTGTGCTTCCTTGCAGGTAAATCTGTTCTTCTTTTTTTGCAATTGAGGCGATTTTTACAGATGGTGCGTTCATTTGTCTCAAAGCTGCCTCAGCAGTGCGCAGATGGCCGAGGCCTCCGTCGATTAACACAAGGTCCGGCCAGAGCTCTTCACCTCGCAATGCGTATTTATATCTGCGTTTGACCACTTCGGCGATCATCGCATAATCGTCGATGCCGGCGACGGTTTTTATCTTGAATCGTCGGTAACCGCTCTTAAATGGTCTTCCGTCAATAAATTTTACAAGTGAGCCGACTGCTTCGGCTCCGGAGATATTGGCAACATCAATTCCCTCAATAATCCTGACTGGCTCCGGTGTCTGCAATAAATCCCGTAATTGTAGAAGAGCTTCGGTTGGGTCGCCGGCAAAGACCTCCGGCTGAACGTCATCCTCCGGCAGGCCGCGACGGTCGAGCCGTTCAATGAGCCGGATACGGTCTCGGTATATTGCTGCTTTTTCATATTCGAGATTTTTTGCTGCATTATTCATTTGTTTTCTTAATTGCCGCAGCACTGTAGAACGTTTCGAGCGCAAGAATTTAATAAAGTCAGTGATGCTCTTTTTATATTCAGTTTTATCTATTTTTGCGGCACAGGGTGCGGTGCACTGCTTGATGCTGTACAAAATGCAGGGCCGAAAGAACCGACGTTTCAGGTCGCCTGCTTTTATTTCAAGTGTGCAGGTTCGGAATCTAAATATCTTTTGCAGCTCCACCATAACAAGCCGCAGGTCCTTAGCACCTGCGAAAGGCCCGAAGAGTCTGCTGCCGGCTGGACGGGGTTTTCTGGTGATATAAACACCGGGGAAATCCTCGCTTGTGGTAATTTCCAGATAGGGAAAGGTCTTGTCATCGGTCAGGTCGGAATTGTAGGGCGGACGGATGTCTTTTATCAAACGGGCTTCTTTTAGCACAGCATCGACTTCCGTTTCGGTTTCCAGGAAATCGACGGTTTTAACTTTGCTGAGCATTTCAGCGATTTTCGGCCCGCGAGCTGTAGCTGTTTCGCCGCCTGGCTGAAAATAGCTGGCCACCCGCGAACGCAAGTTCTTTGCCTTACCGATGTAAAGGACTTTATCAGCTTGGCCTTTCATAAAATATAGGCCGGGTCCTGTTGGAAAGCTCTTTATTTTCTGCCTGATTTCGTCGAATCTTTCGTCCATCGCCAAAACTCTCTTTGTGAAACTCATTCTAATCTCTGGTTGTCATTGTCAAAAGAGTTTTTCGTATTTATCATTACCGGCTATAGTAAAGAAGATGATAATATGTGGTCCCGAACGCAATAGCGTTTTTCGAGGAGCAAAGGGATATGCAATCTAAAATCGAGCTACAGCCTAATCAGACTGTTGTTTTTATCGGCGATAGCATAACAGATGCGGATAGAAATAAGCCGGCATATAGGCCGTTCGGTTTTGGTTATGTGCATTTTGTGGCCAATACACTCCTGGCGAAGTACCCGCAATTGAATCTAAATGTCATAAATACAGGCATTAGCGGCGATACGGTAAGAGACCTGAAAAGCCGATGGGAAAGAGACTGCATTAGTCTCAAGCCGGACGTTTTGAGTGTGCTTATCAGCGTAAACGATGTGGCCAGACGGTACGCTGAACTGGAGAGATTGTATCAAGCTGTATATGAAGATGAGTATGAACTAACATATCGGCTGTTACTTTCGCAAGTAAAACTGCAATGTAATTGTCAATTGGTTTGGTATTGATGGAACCATTTATGTTTAGTAGTGAACCAAAAAACGAAATATTTAGAAGCCTGCGCAATTACATCGATATTGTTGACCGCTTGGCAGCAGAGTTTGGAGCTATTTTAGTGCCGTTGCAAAGGGAAATTGATAAACAAATCCGGCAAATAATCCCTGAAAAATGGTCGGATGATTCGGTACATCCGTATATATGGGCCCATGGATGGATTGCTAATCAATGGCTACAAGCCACGAGTCTTTAATTGGTCACTAACATAGAAAAAAAATTTTCTCTCTGTAGATTAAGTGGCTGCAAGGACTAATAGAAAAGTCCGTTGATTTGTCCTGGAAATTTCCGAATTTAGTCTTTACAGTTTGCTGTTTGAAGATTAGTTTCTAACTCCGCGTCCAACTATATATTGGTTTATTTTTGCCTACTTTACTATATATTGGGGTTCTGTGTGGTCTAATTTTTTTTTCGTCTGGAGATGTTTGAATGTCTTATAAGTTCGAGCCTGAAAATCCTTTCAGAAACGAGCAGTCTAAACCGAAGGAAGTTTTCGAGTCTGTTACATCGAGGGGTTTGAAAATAGAGCATTTCTTTTCTACTCCGGGTGTACATCCTTTTGAGCAGCTCGAGTGGGAGTCGCGGAAAGCTGTGATTACCGGCGACAATGGGCAGGCAATCTTTCAGCAGGATAATATCGAAGTGCCGATGT
The DNA here is from genome assembly GCA_964538525.1 of uncultured Pirellulales bacterium. Classification (GTDB taxonomy): domain Bacteria; phylum Planctomycetota; class Phycisphaerae; order Sedimentisphaerales; family Anaerobacaceae; genus CAZIED01. The sequence goes on from CAZIED010000036.1 coordinate 3,818, forward strand.
CCTGGAGTCAATTGGCAACCAAAGTCGTTGCGAGCAAATACTTTTATGGCGATATCGAGACCGGCCGGCGGGAACATTCCGTAAAGCAGCTCGTGCACCGTGTGTGCAGAACGATCGCCGACCGCGGTAAAAGGGATGGTTATTTCGCCACCAACGAAGATGCCGAGGCCTTCTATAACGAGCTGACATGGCTGTGTGTCAATCAATATGGAGCGTTTAATTCGCCTGTCTGGTTCAACGGGGGGCTATTCGATGTCTATGGTATAACCGGCAGCAAACACAACTTTCACTGGGACCAGCAGTGCAATGAAGCAGCAGCATGTAAGAACAGCTATGAGTACCCACAGGCATCAGCGTGCTTTATACAGAAGGTTTTGGATTCTATGGAAGATATAATGCGGCTGGCGACAAGCGAGGCGATGCTATTTAAGCACGGCTCCGGCACCGGAACCGACCTTTCAACATTGCGAAGCAGCAAAGAAAAGCTTTCCGGCGGAGGAAGACCATCAGGACCATTGAGTTTTATGAGGGTTTATGACCAGATAGCTGCGGTAATTAAATCGGGCGGAAAAACCCGCCGAGCTGCAAAGATGCAGTCGTTAAAGGTCAGCCACCCCGATATTTTAGAATTTATTACCTGTAAGACCGAGGAAGAAAAGAAGGCATGGGCACTTATCGAAGCCGGCTATACCGGCGAGCATAACGCCGAGGCATATAACAGCGTAGCATTCCAGAATACAAATCTTTCCGTGAGAGTAACCGATGAGTTTATGCAGGCAGTGGAAAAAGACGAAACATGGGCAACTTATGCAATTACTACGGGCGAAAAGATTGGTGAGCATTCAGCACGCAAGCTTATGGAGATAATTGGGGAGGGTACAAGGATTTGCGGCGATCCGGGCCTGCAATACCACAGCACCATCAACCGCTGGCACACCTGTCCTGCCTCAGGGGCTATTAACGCTTCGAATCCATGTAGTGAATACATGTTTATCGATGATTCAGCCTGCAATCTGGCATCGCTGAATCTGATGAAGTTCCGCAAAGAGGATGGTTCTTTCGATATCGAAAGCTTCAAAAAAGCCGTGCGCCTATTCATAATTGCTCAGGAGATTCTGGTAGATAACGGAAGTTATCCGGACAAATCGATTACTATAAACAGTCATTTGTTCCGTCCGTTGGGTTTGGGTTACGCCAATCTTGGCTCTCTTGTTATGAGTGAGGCGCTTACCTACGATTCCGACCAGGCAAGGGCAATGGCTTCGGCGATAAGCGCGATAATGACCGGCGCCGCCTATACAGCCAGCGCCGAGATAGCTTCGATTAAAGGGCCTTTTGAAGAGTTCGGCAAGAACCGCGAGTCGATGCTTAAGGTTATAAGTATGCACCGCCAGCATGCTTACGATATTCCTGAATCTTATTGTCCGCACTATCTCCGTAATGCCGCCAAGGATGCCTGGGATGAGGTTTTTGATGTGGGCTCCAAGATGGGCTTTCGTAACGCTCAGGTGACGGTGCTCGCTCCGACAGGAACCATCGGCTTTATGATGGATTGTGATACAACAGGTATTGAGCCGGATATCGCGCTGGTCAAATATAAATTATTAGCTGGCGGCGGCATGCTTAAACTGGTGAACAAAACCGTGCCGATGGCTCTCGAACGGCTTGGTTATAACATCAACGATATCAAATTGATATGCGATTATATAGATAATAATGAGACCATCGAGGGGGCGGAGAAATTTAATCCGGAGCATTTGCCTGTATTCGATTGTGCTTTTAAACCCCGCAACGGCAAACGGCATATTAATTACATGGCGCATATAAAGATGATGGCGGCTGTCCAGCCGTTCATATCCGGCGCCATAAGCAAAACTATCAATATGCCCAAGGAGAGCACAACGGAAGATATTATTGCAGCATATATGGCAGGCTGGAAGCTCGGTTTGAAAGCGGTAGCCATCTATCGCGATGGCTCAAAGAAGCTTCAGCCTGTCTCGACTAAAAAGCACGGCCAAGCCCAAAGTAAGGCATCGGTTGAAATACCTGCGCCGGCTCGGCCATTTAGGCGTCGGCTGCCGGATACCCGCCAGAGTATAACGCATAAATTTTCTGTTGCAGGACATGAAGGCTACCTGACGGTGGGGCTATACGAGGATGGTCAGCCTGGTGAGCTGTTTATCACCATGGCCAAGGAGGGCAGCACCGTCGGTGGCCTTATGGATGTTATTGGCACCTGCACATCAATGGCACTTCAATATGGCGTACCTTTAATCACGCTGGTTGATAAGTTCCGTCATGCTCGATTTGAGCCTTCAGGGATGACTTCGAATAAAGACATACCTTTCGCTAAAAGCCTGATTGACTATATTTTCTGCTGGCTTGGCTGTCAGTTTATACCTGGCTATGCTGATAAGAATATCCCCAATAGAGCTGCTGCGCCGAGGGCTGCTGAAAGCGAAAATGTAGCAACCGTCAAGGAGTTAGTTGAGAAGACAAGAGACCTTGCCCAGAAAATAGTCGAGGCCAAAGCAGTTGTTCAGGAAAAACAGGATATTGCAGCTTCGACACCCGTAATTACCCGGCCTCCTGTGGCTTCACAAAACATCTCTCTTGATCTGGCAGATCGGATTGGGATTTTAGTAGGCTCAGCTATTACTGAGACATCGGAGTCTTTACAATCTGAAGTCGCGGCATTGCATCAATTCAATGAGCAATTTGCGCATTTCGGTGATGATGCCCCAGCCTGTGACGTTTGCGGCTCGATTACCGTTCGCAACGGCACCTGCTACAAATGCTTCAACTGTGGCAACTCCATGGGCTGCTCATAAGAGTTGATTATTGACTATTGATTATCGATAATTTAGTCTTGCGATTCTAAACTTTAGTGCGGAGGGACTTTATGAACTCAAAACGTGTTTTTATTCTCGGAGCGGGATTTTCCAAACAGGCTGGTATGCCTTTAGCCACAGAACTTACGGAGCCTCTTTTTGATAGGTTCAAGAAACTTAACCTTGACAAAGTGTTCTCTTGGTATAAATGGCTGAAACAGAGAATGGATTGGTTGGGGTACAGCATCAACATTGAACAGGTTTTTGACCTTGCATACTTTGATGCCGAAGCGTTGCGAATGGTGCAACATAGATGCCCCTTAGGACGAAATGCTAGAGACGTTCCTTGGTCAAAGGCGGAACATATCGAGAATTGGCTACTGTGGATGGAACATGACCTTGCAAATGTGGTCTGGGATAAGCAGAAGGAGGCAAAGCAGAAACTGGAAACGATTTCAAAGTTCTCAAAAAATCTACAAGAAGATGATGTGGTTCTAACCTTTAACTACGATACTCTTCTTGAAAATTCTCTATCCGAGCAGAAGATAGACTGGTGGTATGGTTTTGAGCAAGAAGAGAAAAAGATTGGTATGATAATTCTTAAAATGCACGGCTCGATAAACTGGAAAATTGCCAATAGAGGAGAATCTTCAAGTAACGAGTTGCTTTTTCGTAAGGAAGACATCCATATAACCGAATGTGGTGAGCCAGTACCGAATGAGCCTGAATATAAGTACGACCTTGCTCGGGTACATAATGAAAAAGTTGATGGATTCATTAGAGAAAAGGAATATCTGAAGTGGAAGGAACCATATTATGACGTTGGCATTGCAGGTCTTGGAGCACATAAGCCACTGCACCTTCTACCTGGAAGTGGCGAGGTTTGGTTCACTGCAATGAAGACTCTTTGGGAAGCCCATGAAATATACGTTGTTGGTTTTTCACTTTCGCCATTTGATAGTATGTCACGTCTGCATTTTGCTGGAGTTATGTTAAAGCGGTCTGAAGAAAATAAATTGCCTAGAAAAATCGCACTTATTGACCCAAACGCCTGTGAACTTAAGGGAAGATTCAGTTCTGTTTTTGGACAGGAACCGCCGATAGAGATAATCAATAAACATGCAGAAAAGGTTGACTGGTCTGTGGTCTTGCGTTAGAGAATTTATCCCCAGCCGCGAGCGGCTGGGCTAAACATTGTGGTTGCATATCGGAATCAACAATATTATCTTATCAAGTATGGCTAAATTAATTGGATATATGCTCACCTGGACGACTTACGGCAGTTGGTTGCAGGGAGATAAACGCGGTTTTGTAAGGGATGGAGAAATCCTTCAAGGCGATGAAAGAATTTTTGAATTATGCAAAAAGATGCAGAAATGTCTAACGGTCAAACTAACAAGACAAGAGCAGTTGGTCGTAGAAGCGGCAATAATAAACGAGGCCGAATGTATCAGTCACAAAATCGAAGCGTTGGCAGTTTGCACGAATCATATCCACCTGGCGGCACAGCCATGTGATAAATCGATAGAACGTATCGTCAGCATGTATAAAAGTGTAGCCACACGTGCCTTGCGATGTTATGGCCGAATGGGAAGAATATGGACAAAGGGTTTTGATAAAAGATTTTGCTTTACTCATGATGACCTGGCCAGAAAAATTGCATACATACAAAATCACAAACAATGATTAGCCCCGTTGCTCGCAACGGGGGAAATTGAAACTTCTCTTGGTCGAAATGAGGTGATATATGAATTCGGATGAGAAGTGCGGAGAATGTAGATACTTTGTACGGATAAAGCAGGATAAAAACGCTGGCGAATGTCACAGGCATGCACCCCGGCCGAGCCCGCGTCCTAAGATGCAAATAGAGGGCAAAGACCTCTGGGCGGACATCCAATGGCCGAAAGTCGGCGTAAATGCCTGGTGCGGCGAATTTGCGCAAAAATAAGTTAAAGCATTGACAAAATAAAGGTAAATCATATAGACTTGTTATAAAAGAAGTCAGAAATATTTTGCGGGCGTAATTCAGTGGTAGAATGTCAGCTTCCCAAGCTGAAAGCCGTGGGTTCGAATCCCATCGCCCGCTTTTTTAATTTTAAAACTGGGATTGTCGAGTGGAGCTGCTGATCCTTTTTTGCTTGATTTAGTGGTTGAAAAGAGATATAATTAATTTTTTGGAGAGAATATATAGTTTAAAAAACAACTGGTATTGGTTTATGTTCTAAAAGCTTTATTATAAGCTCCGTGGTGAAAAGAAAGGAGGATGGATCTGATGAAATGCAGAGTGGCTCTTGCGCTTATGGTTTTATCGGCTTTTGTGTTTTGTCTATCGGGTTGTAGCGGCCATGTAAATGATAAAAGCGAGCTGGAAGGTCAATTAGAGGAGGTCGAAGCATCTCTAAAAGAAACAGCGAGTGAAAGAGATGACTTAAGGACAGATGTCACTAAGCTAAAGGAGGCACTTGATAAAGCTGAATCTCAGCTTACTAATGTTGTGCAAAGCCGTGATAATCTGCAGAAAAAGGTTAATGAGCTTGTTGATTCGATTGATGAGCTAAGAAAGCAGGTTAATATAGTCACCAGGGCACGTGATGAGCTGCAAAATTTTGTCGGTGTTCTTATCGCTGTGCGTGATGAGCTCCAAAGACAGGTCAAAGATCTTACCGCCTCGCGAAACGCAGCACTTGTAGAGACTGAAAAGGCACAAGTAAGAATAAGTGAGTTGACAACTCAGTTACAAAAGCAGGTGGAAGAAGTCTCTGGACTTCGTGACCAGGTTGAGACAATAAGGTCGGCTGTAGATGAGCTTCTTACTAATCTCAGAGGTCTTTTGAATCCAAAATAATCACTCTTGACCTAAAAAGGTTTAATTTTTTTGAAAGAGATATATCCTGGTTTTATCGGTGTTTTTACTTAACAAATCGGACGGTCAGAGGATAGTGATAGTGATGACCGTTGTTGACCTTAACCGCTGCAATCAGTAAAAAAATGAAGTCTATAATATAGATCGCTGCAACGACAAAGGGTATTAGTATCACACCTATACAGGTTATTAGACACGCAATGCTGCCGATAAGCCCATAAAGTGACATGGAAATCTGAAAGTTCACCGCCTCTTTGCCTTGCTCGTCCACAAATGGGAAGTCATCTTTTTTGATTTGCCATATAACCAGTGGCGCTACGATATTGCCGATGACAGGTAACGGAAGGCCTGCAAGTCCAGCCAGGTGACAGAACATTGCCCACATACGTGCGTCTTTGTTAATTTCTTTACTTCCTTCACCGGTGGTATGGGTATTTACGAGCTGTTGATAGCCGGTGTTTTGCCCGGCACCAGTTTCACCGCCTGATTTTCCTTGTGCTTCTGGGGTTTCGTTTGTTTCTGCCATGATCAAACTCCCTTCCACTGAACTATAGTCAGGTTCCGTTTTGACTATGAATATGCTTCTTTTATAAATTGAACCTTTTAACAGAGCCAGGATAACTCGTCAAGAACAAAAACTTAACTATTGGGATTGCTACAATGGAATTGTAGTTGGTATAAGCTTCAGCAACAATTACGTTCGTACGAGGATGTCATTATGGCTGTAAAGTAAGGGTCCATGGTTGAGTAAATACGGTGCCATAGGAATTGCTGATTTCCGCCCTTACGTATTTATAACCAGTCTGTCGCTCATATTCTGTCAGGTCTATAGAGTTTCCCTGTGCGATTATCTGCCCATTAGCTATCCATGTTACTTGGCCGTTGGTGTTTATGTTTATCGTATCGTTGGTGACCTCAATTTCGGCGATTACCGGATATTTGCCTTTGTTTTGTTTGCCGACACCACAATCGTGAATGGCGAAGAAACAGCCTTTTTCAAGTGAGTGTCGGTAATCGGGGAGACTATAGGCCGGAAGCATCACCATGATTTTGCCGGAATCTATATAAGCGTCGTTGATGTTATTCCAGGGACCCCACCAATCGTTGACAGCGAAGCCCCATATCTTGGTGTCTTTATTCGTGAGCAATTGGTCCCAAACGGCCTGGAAGTGTTCATTATAATTAAGCTGAGACTGTCCAAGTAACCATAACCGATAGTAATGAGCATTTACAATCTCGATTCCTTTGTAATTCTGCAGATTCAAATAGTAATTTGCATTTTCCGTGGGATGCGCTATTATCGCCATCCCGCCGTATTGGTTTATCAGGTCTATACATTGCTGGCTTGTCTGGTAATGCCATGGTTGTCTTATTCCACAGTAGGCAGGTTCCCACAATTCTATGTATGTGGTCGAAAACGGCGAGGTTATATGGTGACAGCCTATTTCCTCCATTGAAGGGACAAATAGTCTTATATTACCCAAGGTGGCAAGCACTTCTTGGTCGCTATTAAAACCCGAAAGGTACCTATAAACCGGCCAGAGCCTATAGGTGCAGTAAGCTGTTCCCCCGGATCTTTTTCCCGCGTAATCCAGAGGGACAATTACATTATAGCCTGCCCGGTCGTATGCTCTTATTCTATCTATGGATAATCGTCCCATATGGTCATGGTGCTGGGCTAATGCCCTGTGCCACCCAAACCAATCCACACCTTCGTACGGGTTATAGGCTATTAAGTTGGTTTTTTCTTTTAGCCAAGATTGTGCCCAAAGGGCGAAGTCTGCAAAATCAACGCCACGGCTGCTGTCTAAATCGGCGAGCATATAAGAATCATCTTCTGAAACTATGTTTTTCAGCCAGTTGTCCGAGAAGGTCTGGAGTTCCGGCCATGCTATGTAATTATTATTTTGTGGTTCGCCGTTAGTATCTGTAATTGGACCGAGTATCAGTGCCAGAGCCGGCAATAATAGACCCAGCAAGTGAAGCCCTTTTTTGTTCATCACCTATCCCCCCATTAGCCTTTGGCTAAAGGCCAAAGGAAATTCTAATTTCTAAATACTAAATTCTAAATATTGGAATTCTTAAATTTTTTAGGATTTAGATATTAGGATTTCGGATTTCCGCTTTAGCGGCCCATCTTCCCCCAATTGATTCCGTGGGATGCCTCTCCGATTCTGGATAATATTATACCAAAAGTAGTTTAGCCTGTCAAGTTTTTTGAGACGAAATTAGCTGATGCTAAAAATATCGGACATGATAGGTAGAAGGATTTAGGACTATCAACGGTTAGCCCTGCCACCCCTGGCCTGAGCGAACCTGTCTTGAGCATAGTCGAAAGAGTCGAATGGCTGTGGGCAGGGGGTCAGGGATCAGGGGTCGGGATTAGTTTTTAAAAGCTTTATAAGCAGAGGTTTTAATTTTCGGATGGCGTTTCCGCGGTGCGAAATTGCGTTTTTTTCATCAGCATCTAATTGAGCGACAGTTTTATTTAGATGCGGCACTAAAAAAATTGGGTCGTAACCGAAGCCGTTGTCGCCAATTTCTTTTTCTATTATAAGACCTTCAAGTGTCCCTTGAGTTTCGATTAAAACTTTATCCGGACCTGCTAAGCACAGGCAGCAGACAAATCTTGCGGTTCTTTTTTCCGCCGGGACATTCTCAAGAAGTTTTAGAACCTTCTGCATATTTTTATGGTCGAGAAGTCCCCTATTTTTATCATTTTCACCACTGAATCGCGCCGATTTTACGCCTGGTGCGCCGCCGAGTGCGTCAATTACAAGGCCTGAGTCGTCGGCAATCGTCCAAAGCCCTGTCTGCTTTGCATAACCAACGGCTTTCTTGCGCGCATTCTCCGCAAATGTTTCGCCATCCTCTTTTATGTCTGCCAGAGCAGGAAAATCCGACAGGCTCAGCCAATTCACATCAGCTTTGAGCATCGCTCTTATCTCAGCGATTTTGCCGGGATTAGAAGTGGCAATAAGAATTTTCACACCTTTTGTTCCTTCGGGAAATCTTTTTTTATTTTAATGTATTCTGTTTTTATAGTGTCGTAGTCCCACCCATAGTTTTTTCTAACGACAGCGAGAATGTTGAAAGCCATGGTAAGGCAATAAATCTTTAGAACGGCAGGATCCTCATCTATGTCGCTTACGACAACATTAGATTCAGCATTTTGCTTTACGAGTTGCATTAATAGCAGGAAGTCTGGATGAATCCCCCAATTATAAATATTGTAAAGACGTGGGTAAAAGTCCATCCTGTAAGGTTCTGGCAAATCACGAAGGGAGTTATAAAAGTTACCGATTGGTTTGTGTGGTATTTGACCGATATTTTGTTCCAATTCTCCCAGTTCCTTTTTAAAACCGTTTACCTTTTCACCCGAATACACATTACTTTCACTCATTCTTTTAACGAACTTTTTTCGCTCTAAGAGGGCTGTTTTTCGCCACCTATTAATTCTGACCTCACATGATTCCTTTTGCGGATTATCAGAGTATAGACACCAAATGAGTCGAAAGACAAGCTCTGCCAATACGCGGAGCAGGGCCATAGCGGGAAGCCTGTGTCCTCTATTCAACAGAGAAAGAGTAGCTGAGCAGTAATTGTGGGCTAATGATGTTACGCTGATACAAAGAAAATCTACGGGATTAGCTGTATGTACCTCTTTAAAAGCTGATTCAGTCTCATTAAACCACCTGTCTATCGCGTTGTCGATAAAAACGTTCATTTTGTTAAGATTTCAATATATCAGACGATATTATTTTATTCGCGCTGTAATATTTTACCTTCCTACTATCTTGGATGCTTATCTTTGATCCAAACTGCAATTTTCTTGGGTCAATCTTTTTGTCGAATTTTACGGGGTCCTTAAAAATATAAGACAGTTTTTTTATTTCTTCCTTCCAGTTGATTTCATCTTCTCTGTTCTGTGCGAGTTCAAAACTAATCTTATCAAAGAATCCTTTTTCCTTTAAGCCAAGTTTTTCCTTGATGACAGGTATAAAATTGGCGCTTATTTCGTATCCTATCGAATTTCTTTCAAGATTTTTAGCAGCCAGTGAAGTTGTTCCGCTGCCTAAAAACGGGTCTAATATTGTATCGCCAACGAAGCTGAACATTTTAATAAGCCGA
>CAZIED010000037.1:0-4863 GCA_964538525.1 uncultured Pirellulales bacterium
GCTGACAGACGTCTCACCGTAAGGACTGTTGATCTGCGGCCCAAGATTGACGGGTTCCCCAAAGGTAAAACCAGCGAGCGATGACGAAGCTTGTCCCTGTTTCTTCTTGATGGTCGATGGCAGAGATATGCGATGGTCAAGGTCTTGCTGTAATTTGTCAGCCCTCTTCTGTGCAGACAAGTACTCATCTCGAAGCGCACGCAGGGCATCACGGGTCTCTTGCTCATTTTTTCCGAGAACCTTTAGCTCCAGATCAGCCCATTGGGCCTTTTGCTCAGCCAGATCAGCTTTACCTACCTGGGTTTGGAGCTCCTTTTCAGCAGTTTTCAATTCTGCTCTGCGCTGAATCGCTCTAGTATATACAAATAAGAGTACAACCAATACTGCTAATGCGATACCTACTTGTGCCCTATATTTCCAGGCCTTTTTGCGAATAAAATAAAAGGCGTCAGGCACACGGGCATCCAAAGGCTCTTCCATAAGATAGTTGTTAATATCCATCGCCAATGTGCCAGCGGAGGCGTAGCGCTGCTCCGGATTGTGGGCAAGTGCCTTGAGTAAAATAGCCTCCAGCTCGCTATCTATAGCCTTGTTAAGCTCACTTGGACGTCGTATCTTACCTTCTGTAATCTGACCTATCACATCAAACATCGAGCCGGTTAGGTCATGCGGCGACTGACCAACGAGAAGCTCGTATAGTATCACCCCCAGACTGAATACATCTGTTCTGGTATCGATTTGGGCGTGACGGCCGGCAGCCTGCTCAGGTGACATATAAGCTGGAGTGCCGGTAATTTGGCCTTCGATTGAAACAGTAAGTGCCTCATCCTCCTCCAACAAGGCTTTAGCCAGCCCAAAGTCAAGAATATGGGGTTGGCCATCGGGAGTTACCAATATATTCGAAGGTTTTAGGTCACGATGTATCACGGCTCGCAGATGGGCATAGAGCACAGCCTGGCAAACTGTATGCATAAGCTTGAGAATCTGAATCTGTGTTAAAGCCTTGCTCCTGACGTACTGATCCAGAGGCACACCATCGATCAGCTCCATAGCATAATAATACATTCCCCGATGCAGGCCGCTCTCATAAATGCGGGCTATGTTGGGATGGTCCAAGCGTGCGGTCAATTCCACCTCCCTTTGAAAGCGAGCCTGAGCTTTTGGGGATACTGCTCTGTGAGCAGTCATCAGTTTCAGAGCCACCTGCCGTTTGGTGCTTATCTGCTCGGCTCGCCAGACCATTCCCATGCCGCCCTCACCCAGACGCTCGATGATTTTGTACCCCTCAATGTCAGGATATGAATCCACCTGGCCGGTATGAAGAGCAGACCCGCTGCCCCCGCTTGCGTCGGGAGACACAGGGGCATGAGCTTCTTTATAAAGCGCAGGAGAAGCTTGAGCATCCTGAGGCAGTATTGAGGCAGTCGCTTTGAGCTCTTGTGGGATTGGAGGCGGCTCTCCCTCAAGCATTCGGAATTCGAATTCGCCGAGCTTTTCTGATTGACCGATAGCCAGACGTACTTGGCCGAGCGACCCTAAACGAATCCTACATCCAGTCCTGGCCTTCTGCTCATCTACGCGACGACGCGTAATAAGTCTTTCATTTTTCCAGACTTCTACGTAAGCCATCGTAACACAGAGAAAACAAGGTAATTTAATCTCTAAAAATTAGCTATAATCCGCAATAAAACGTTGTGTTACAATTAATTATATATCTTTGAAAGATAAGTATATCATATAACAACATGGATAGCAAAGAATAAGTATAAGCAGGTAGGCGCAAGAGCACAAGAGCACAAGACTTGTGCACTTGTGCGCTTGTGACCTGCAGTTAGAATCCATCATAAAAATATTTGGTTTGACCCCTTCGTCAGCATTCAATATCATATATCTAAGGTTAAGCGAAATTGATTTTAAATAATTATTAGTTGAGGGATAAAAATGGCTTCAATAATTGTGGTTTCAGGAAATCAGAAAGGCGAGTATTTACCGCTTGGCAGACGAGTAAGTGTTATTGGGAGAGCCGAAAACCTCAATCTGCAGATATGGACGACTTGATTTCACGCAAGAATCTTCGGATATATTTCGATGAGTCTAAAAATAAATATTATGCTGAAGACATGAAGAGCAAACACGGTGTGTTCATCAACGGTCGGCGAATTACTAACCAGACCGTTTTATCCGAAAATGATGAAATCCTTATCGGCAACACAACGCTGCTCTTTACAGACAAAGATTTCAATGACCGCGAAAGCGCATTGTCTCACTACAAGAAAGTCGGCGAACGGGTACGTGAGACACGTAGTAATATCGAATAAGATATCATCAGGTAACGCACGTCACGTAGAGATTAACTCACCCGCTTCGAACTTCAGATAATCCTTTGTTGCGCGGCTCACTCAACAGTCCACAGCGTAACGGAATCCTGGTCCTTAACAAATATGCGGTTGCCCGCGACAACAGGGTAAGCATAGCTTTGATTATCTGCGACCTTGAAGCTGGCCAGCTCCTTGTATTCCTTGTCGCTGGGCTCAAACACAACCAGTTGAGATTTAGGCGTTAGAGTTAACAAGACTGAGCCGGCGTCAACTATCGATCCAAAACCACCCCGTCCGCCATTAGGGTCGGTCCATGCAGTCTGTCCGGTCTGGGCGTTGATGCAGAAAAAGTTTCCCTTCTGGGATAGGCCGAAGAGCAGACCGTTCTTCAGAACAGGCGTATTGAACTGCACGGCATTCTCCGGATTGCCCCAGATTTCTTTGGCGACAAAGCCCTCGGCCCCCTTCTCGATCTTTACAGCCTTGGTGCCCCGGCCCTGCCCGGCGTTGATGAGCGTTTGGCCATCCACAATGGGGGTGGCCGCATTGTAAGCCATTCCCTGAGGTACAAACGGGATCTGAAATAGAAGCTTACCGTCGGTTACACCGATACCCACAATATTGCTCTCTGTCTGTGTAACGATTAATTTGGCGCCGTCAACGGTCATTAAGACGGGCGAGGCATAAGCCGGGCCTTCGCCGGTCCATTTCCACTTTTGGTCGCCTTTTGCCAGGTCGTACGCGATGATAGCCCCTTCGCCCTGTTTGCCGAGGTGCGCGACGCATAGACCGTCAACGATGATCGGCGACATAGCCGTGTAGAACTTAGGCCATGCTCCGGGGAAATCGTCTTTACGCCAGAGCACCTTGCCCGTTGCAGCATCGAGGCAAGAGAGTATCCCACCGACGCCGAGCGTAACGACCTTTCCATTAGCCACCGTTGGTGAGCTTCTAGGGCCTGGATGCCGAGCGGGTGCTCCCATCACAGTCGTCGCTGCGTACTTATCCTTCCACAACTCTTTTCCGGTAGCAGCATCGAGGCAAAGAATGACCTCGTTGGCATCCTGTCGAGCAAAGACATAGAGTTTATCGCCCACCAAAGCCGGCGTAGCATCGCCTTGTCCCACGTTGGCTTTCCATTTCTGTGTAAGCTCCTTTGGCCAGGCCTTGGGTACGGTAAAGCCGGTGACCTTTGCATCCCGATTAGACCCTCGCCACTGAGGCCAGTCCTGCGCCAGGGCACAGGATGCGCTCATTACTATCACACAACCTACAAGCACGATCTTTCTTCTGCTCCCATGTTTCATGGTACATACCTCCTGTTTTTAATTTATCATAGTGATTTATTTATTCTTAACTTGTGGTTAAAATATGCCGTGCCATGCTTTTTGTCAAATGAAAACTGATGTATTTGTAAGGGGAAAGAAGGTATATGAGAGCTTTACTTATATGTATTATAATATTCTTGCTTGTTTCAGAGGTTTGGGCAATGGAAACTATGGATATATATGTTATCGATACCTGCGGAGGAAAGGCGGTACTTATCCTGTCACCAGCCGGCGAAACAATGCTAATCGATGCCGGCTATCCGAGGCCGGACGACCGAGATACCAACCGCATTGTCGAAACAGCCCAATCGCTCGGAATCAAGCAATTCGATTACGTAGTGGCCACGCATTATGATGCTGATCATTCCGGCAATATTCCGCAGGTGGTTGCAAAGATACCGGCACGAGTATTCGTAGACCATGGCGAGCCTATCCCAACACTCAACGAAAGAAGTAGGCGGCAGTTTTATCAGCCTTATATAAATGCAATCGGCGACCGCAAACGTATGTCGATCAAGCCGGGCGATGTAATCCCGCTCAAGGGTTTGCAGATAACGGTGGTTACTGCCGGCGGAGAGGCAATTTCTAAGCCGCTTGCCGGTGCTGGTCTGCCCAATGAATTTTGCACCGATGTAAATAAGCCGGAGTACACAGACACAGATGATAACGCCGGCTCGATTGGGCTGTTATTTGAGTTCGGCAAGTTCCGTATGCTCGATTTAGCAGACCTGCTCTCGCCGATCGAATATAAGCTTATGTGCCCCATTAACCTTGTCGGTACCGTGGACCTGTTTATGGTGAGCCATCACGGCTTTAAAGTCTCCAACTCTAAATTTTTAGTTAATGCCCTGCGTCCGAAAGTGGCAATAATGAATAATGGGGCTCGCAAGGGTGGCGAGCCTGAGGTGTTGGATATTCTTAAAAGCTCGCCGGGCCTGCAGGATATCTGGCAGTTGCATTATGCTATCTCTGCCAAGGATAAAAATGCCCCCGAAAACTTTATTGCCAACCTTGTCCCGCGCCAAGTCGGGGGAACGGAAGAAAAGCCTGTCTCGAGCCAGGTCGAGAGATGCGAAGGAAAATTTATAAAAATTTCCGCGCTTTCCGACGGCACTTTTACCGTGACCAATACACGCAATAATTTCTCCAAATCGTATAAACCGTAAGTAAGTCAGGAGTCGGGGGATAGAAGACGATCGAGGATTAGCTCCAGCACC
>CAZIED010000037.1:4963-13577 GCA_964538525.1 uncultured Pirellulales bacterium
CTGTGGCTGGAGCATATTTTCTGTCACCTGTGGGCAGGGCTATTGCAGGCTGCATAGAAATTTGAAGATGCGTGGGCCAAGAATCAGCAGGGCAATTACAACAGAGCCGACAGCCGAGATGAGCACCGCGCCGGCAGCGACATCTTTTGCCTTTCCCACTACAGGGTGGAACGCGGTTGTGGCAGCATCAGCGAGGAATTCCAGAGCCGTATTTAATGCTTCAGCCGTCCAAACCGACATGATTGCGATTACCAGCCAGCACCATTCTGCCTCTGTAAGGCCGAAGAAGGCGCCTACAACAAGGATTAAAATAGATGCTATTGCATGTATCCATGCGTTGTGCTGCGATATGAGCATCAGACCAATGCCACGGATTGCATTCCTGAAGCTTTGCATTCGTTCTGTAAGCGAAAACCTTTGATTCATTCAACATTCTCCCTCAAGTAACATGTGCACAAGTCACAAGTTCACAAGTCTTGTGCTCTTATGCTCTTGGTTCTGGTTGATAACTGGTAACTGGTAATTACCAATTACCAATCACCAATCACAAATCTTTGCGAAGCCAATTAACAAAATTTGCCAGACCTGTTTTGATATCAATTTTCGGATTGTAGCTGAGCTCTCTGGCAGCCTTAGCAATGTCAGCATACGTTCGTTCTACATCACCGGGCTGATGCGGCAGAAATTGCCTGACCGCTTTTCCACCGAGTGCCTTTTCGATTTCATCGATCAGGCTGTTGACCGTTATCGGATGTGAGCTGCCGAGATTGTAGATATTAAAACCTGCGCATTTTTCCATCGCCGCTATAGTGCCGTCAATTATATCATCAATGTATGTAAAATCGCGCATCATGGTGCCGTTGCCATAGACCGGTACGGGTTTTGCCTGCTCGATAAGCCTGGCGAACTTGTGGATGGCTAAATCAGGCCTTTGACGCGGGCCATAGACTGTGAAGAAACGAAGGCACGTCATATTAATTCCGTAAAGGTGATGATAAACATGGCAGATAAGCTCGCCGGCTTTTTTGGTCGCCGCATAAGGTGAAATAGGAAAATCAACATTATCACTCTCGGAAAAAGGCACCTTTTTATTATTGCCATAGACACTTGAGCTTGAGCCGAAGATAAACTTAGTGACATTGTGCTTTTTGGCTGCTTCGAGCAGTACCGTTGTGCCATTGACATTGACATCAGCATAAAGTGTCGGCTGAGCGATAGATGGCCTGACGCCGGCTTTAGCGGCCAAATGAACTATTACTTTAATGTCACTATCAACGGCCTTATACATAGCTGCAATGTCACGAATGTCGGCTTCGATGAGCTTGAAATTTTTGTTTTTAAGGCAGGCATCAATGTTGCGGCGTTTGATTTGCGGGTCGTAGAAGTCGTCGAAGTTATCAACGCCGACTATTATCCAGTCTTCTGTTAGAAGTCGCTCACATAAATGTGAGCCGATAAATCCTGCTGCTCCTGTGACAAGTGCTTTCATAATGAATTAGCGTACAGCGTACAACGTACAACCTACTTAAACGCTCTACGCTCCACGCTGAACGTTTGTTTTCATCTTCCTATATTATAATATTCAAACCCTGCGTTTTTAACAATATCGGGGTCGTACAGGTTTCTGCCGTCGAAGATGACAGGCCTTTTTAGTTTCTTCGCGATAACATCAAAGTCCGGGTTGCGAAATTCCTGCCAGTCTGTAAAGATAACCAAAGCATCGGCGTTATCGAGGGCATCGTATCCATTTTGAAAGGTCTGAATTTTGCCGTTCAGGGCCGCTGTCGCCGTTTGAGCTGCCGCCGGGTCGTAGGCTTTTATCTGTATGCCGCAATCGAGAAATTTCTTTATGCAGTAAATAGCCGGCGATTCTCTTACATCGTCAGTTTTGGCTTTGTAAGATAGACCCCAGACGGCTAAAGTTGTCCCGAGCACAGCCGAGGGAACGGTTTGCTTCTGTCGAGCCTTAAAGTAATCCAGAATTTTTGCAGCGAATCGTTCCTGCTGATTTATATTTCCCTCATACGCCGCCCTTGCGATTGTCATTTCTGCGCCGTAAGTGGTGCCGGTGTGAATCAATGCCCGAACGTCTTTTGGGAAGCAGCTGCCGCCAAAGCCTACGCCGGCAAATAAAAATGACCGTCCGATTCGTGAGTCGCTGCCGATGCCTTCTCTGACGGCTTCAATATCCGCACCGACTTTCTCACACAATGCGGAGATTTCATTCATAAAAGAGATTCTCGTTGCAAGCATAACATTGGCCGCATATTTTGTCATCTCAGCAGAAGCTGGGTCCATAAATAATATTCGGCTGCTCTTTCGCATAAATGGGTTGTACAACTGCTTCATGATTTTTTGGACCGCCGGGTTAGTCGTCCCTATGATTATTCTGTCGGGGCTTAGGAAATCCTCGACGGCTGAGCCTTCTTTCAAGAACTCAGGATTGCTGACATAATCGAAAGTCGTTTTTGTTTTCGATTTTATAATTTCCGTCACTTTTTGATAAGTCCCTACCGGCACAGTGCTTTTTGTTGCGATTATCCTGTATTCATTCAGGTTCTCGGCAATCTGGGCAGCGGCCGAGCAAATTGCCGACAAGTCACATGAGCCGTCCGGCGCCGATGGGGTGCCGACAGCGATGAAAATAATCTGTGAATTGTCCACCCCGAATTTTAAGTCCGTCGTAAAATGCAGCCTGTTGAGCTTCTCATTGTGCTTGATAAGGTCGGCTAAGCCCGGCTCGTAAATGGGGATTACTCCGTTTTTCAGGCCGGCAATTTTCTTTTCGTCGTTATCAACGCATATAACATTATTGCCCGCCTCGGCTAAGCAGCCGGCTGTGACCAGTCCCACGTAGCCGACCCCGACTACACAAATTTTCATTCGATAAACTCCAGAAACCCCCCAATAAATTGGGGGGCTAAATATTTAGCCCCGCGAATTATCGCGGGGTTTTACCACCTATTCTTCGATAGGCTCAATCAAATCGATGTCGATTTCCACACTTGCCGCCTGGCCAAGCATGTCTATTTGCAAGATCAGCCGCGTTTGGTTTTTTGTCGTGATGACAATACCCTCCAGGTTAAGCAAAGGTCCTGCAATAACTCGGCACCTCTGGCCAGATTTGAGGTACTTATAAGGCGTTAAGGGAGCACCGGCGGCAAGGGCCTGCTCGATTTGCAGTAATTCTCCAAGCAGCCTCTGCTGGTCTTTAACTACAATTATATTCGCAACACGGTTGGTTCGCAGCAGCTCTACCCGCTCTTTTTCCTGCCCACAGAAGAAAAGGTACCCGCTAAATAAGGGCAGAAGCGAGCGTATTGTTCTGTAGCTTCGATGCTGAACTTTCCATGTCATGGGAAGAAAATAACTTATGTTTTTGCCAATCAAGTCATGTGCCAGAGCCTTTTCATTTCTGCTTTTTGTATGGGCAACCCACCACAGACCGGTAAAATCGCGTATTGCCCCTCCGGCAGGCCAAATAATAGGCGGATTTTCACTCTCTTTAAGCAACTTTACTCTCCCATCTAAACCGGCTACTATCTTTAGTCGATTATTCAAATAAGATTATCAGATATATTATTGAATTTTGACTATTGATAACATGAAAATAGTCAAGATACAATAGAAAATTCAGAGGACAGTTAGGAGTTTTGAGTTATGAGTTTTAAGTTTTGAGTTAAAAAGAGGATAAAAGCAACTCATAACTAATAACTCAAAACTCAAAACTTTCTGATTCCTGACTTCTTATGATTAAAGGAAGTGTAAACATTTTATTCACCTGCATCGGCAGACGTGTTTCTTTGCTCAAAAGTTTCCGCAGAGCGGCAAGACAGCTCAAGATAAATGCCCACATTTTTGGTACGGATACGAGCCGGTTAAGCTCTGCCCTGCAGATGTGCGATAAGGCTTTCCTGGTTAAGCCGATAACCAGTGCCGGTTATATAAAACAGTTATTGTCAATCGTAAAAGCAGAAAAGGTAAAGTTACTTGTCCCTACGGTTGATTTGGATCTGAAGCTGCTTGCTCTGAACGAGTCAAAATTTTCCAATTTGGGCTGTCGTGTTCTTGTCTCTCGTCCGGAGGTTATTGATATATGCCAGGATAAGAGGAAAACCTATCGTTTCTTAAAGAGAAATGGTTTCGATACTCCGTTCACTATGAGCATCCGCTCGGCTATAGCAGGGCAAAATCCGCAACGCAAACCTGCCTGGCCTTGCATTTTAAAACCCTGGGATGGCTATGCCAGTAAAGGCAATGCCATAATAAAGAACCGAGAAGAGCTGTTATTTTTTGCCAAAAGGATTCCGAATGTTATCTGTCAGGAATTTATCCGAGGGACTGAATATACCTGCGATGTCTATGTTGATTTTAATATGAAAGTTCGCTGTGTCGTTCCAAGAAAGCGTATCGAGACAAGAGCCGGCGAGGTAAATAAGGGACAAGTAGATAAGCAGCCTGGCATTGTGAACGAAACCACCAGATTAATTGAGCAGCTCGGAGCAGGTCCCGGCGTTATAACTCTGCAATTATTTTTAACCGACGACAATAAAATAAAATTTATCGAGATAAATCCACGATTTGGGGGTGGCGTACCATTATCAATCAAGGCAGGTGCGAACTTTCCAAAGTGGATATTGCAGGAATTAATAGGAAAACCTGTGAACATCAGCTCCGACGGTTTCAAGGATGGCCTGATTATGCTTCGTTATGACAGCGAAGTCTGGCTGTAATTAGAAGTATAAAAGTGCCTAAAATTTGTAGTGACTAAAGTGACTAAAATTATAACTTTAGCTCACTTTAGGCACTTTAGCTCACTTTAGGATTTTGAAGATGTTTGACAACATAATTGGACCACATAGGCCGATTACATGGGTAGTCCAATTTTGGCCGGTATTATTAGTGTCCTTTGCCGGCTCGTTGACGGCAACCTGGCTGTGCAAAAAAATTGCAATAAAATTTGGAATCGTTGACCGACCTGATAACCTCGTCAAGACACACAAAGAACCTATAGCATACCTTGGGGGCGTCGGAATATTCATCGGTTTGATAATAGGTGCATCGGTGGGAATCGTGACATTGGCGGCTTTGAAAAATGAAAAGTTTTTTGGCCCAGCATTAAAAAGGATCATCGGAATACTTGCCGGCGGGACAATCGCATGTTTTGTAGGAGTGATAGATGATATATTAAATTTAACTCCAAAACGTAAATTTCTCGGCCAATTTATTGCTGCAATTGCGTTATTATTGGCTGGCATTACGCCGAACTGGCAGCGCATCGCCGGCCCGATGAATCTGTCGATGCCTGGTTATATAGAAACTGTCCTGAGTTTTTTTGTTGTAGTCTTTTTCGTGCTTGGTGCGACAAATTCATTAAATCTTCTTGACGGCCTTGATGGACTTTGTGCGGGAGTAACAGCCATTATCTCGGTGGCTATGCTGCTCCTTTCGGTGCATCTGGCAACATGGGGATATAGCGAGGTCGGCGACCCTGTGCGAATTATAATCTGTCTCGGTCTTGTAGGAGGTGTCTGCGGTTTTTTGCCTTTTAACAGGAATCCGGCCAAGATATTTATGGGTGATGCCGGCAGCATGCTGCTGGGTTTTATGGTGGCTTCGATTATGCTTTTATTCGCAGAAGGTGTCCCTCGCTGGTGGATGGCTTCAATCATTGTATTCGGTCTGCCTATTTTAGATACGGCCGTAGCGCTTGTGCGAAGATTAGTTAATCACAGGCCTTTATTTGTCTCTGATCGCGGCCATATTTATGACCAGATGATTGACATGGGAATACCGCTCAAAAAGACCGTGTTTATCTGTTATGCACTTGCCGGCGTTTATGCTGTGATCGGCCTTGCAATGAGCCAGATTAGGACATGGTATGCTGCAGGTGTCTATGTTGTTGTCTTTTTGGTCTCGGGCCTGGTGGTGTGGAAAAAGGGCTACTTGAAAATGGAGGGGCTGCGTGGAGCCCGCCGTGCTGGAAATCAGTCCTCTTAGTCGTTAGGGATTAGTCGTTAGTATTTAGTCTAACGACTATCGACCAGCGACTATCGACTAATTTATCCTCACCTGATACCCTGTTAATCTGATATCCATTTACTACTCTTTTTTTGAAAATACCCGAAGACATGTTATAATGTTAATGTTCTGAATCTTAAAAATAAACATTTTTGTGAGGGTAAAAAATGAAAAGGATAATGTCAATCATTTTAGCATTAGCTCTGTACCCGATATTCTGTCAGGCCCAGGGCATCAATGTGGGTCCGCTCCCGCCGCCGATAGTCACAGGAAACTCAGTGGAAATCTGCCTGAATAGCAGGTACTCACAACATAACCTAAGTGGCACTGCAAGCATCCAGCAGCTAAGCAATGTCCTATGGGCTGCAGGAAGAGCTCCGTTCACAGCCCTCTACAGGAATATATATATCGCCACACCAACAGGGACATATCTATATGACCCAAATGGTCACTCACTAAGCTGGCATTCGAGTGATACAAGGGATAAAGGTGCCTTCGTGATTAGATATGAAAGCGAGCTTGATTTCGATACCGGGGTATCATTCATGCCGGCGATGCTCGCATCTGTTTCTTTGTGTCAAAGCACTGAATCGCCAATGGCGAGCTGCCCGCAAGGGCTTGGACATCCAAAGACATGGTTATATTTTGGAGCTCAGCCAGGTAAAGGGCTGACATCTGCATTGGCAGTGCATTCTTCTATACTGCAAGGACAATCAGGACATCTGCCGGACCCTTGTACTACGGGTGGAAACAGTCTTGAAGAGGTTTTAGCCAACCTGAAGTACATCAGCAGTTTCACTCAAACAAATTTAACTATGCAGCAGATTTCCCAGATTCTCTGGGCAGGATATGGCTGCACCGCTCATACAACAACTAACGGTAAGGCAGGCTTAACCGTTCCTTCAGCCATGGCTAATTACTATTTGACACGGAGCATTTATTTGGTGAACGAAAATGGTGTTTATCGTTATCAAAATAGAAATCCCGTCACAAACACCTCTACAAGAGACCATAGACTTGAGCAATTAAGCTCCGCCGATGCCAGAGGTGGCCGGCTTCCTTCCGATGTTAGAGGAAGTCTGCGCTCTGCAGTTAGCGGCCTACCGCAAGCGCCGTGTTATGTCATACTTTGCCTTGATTCTTCATACATAGGGCAGGAGTTCGCTCGTTTAGAAGTAGGTTTTGTGGCAGGCAGTATGCTTATCCAAGCCTCTGCAATTGGCTTAGGCTGTCACTTTAAGACCAAACTGACCTCAAATGAGCAGAGCGGTATTCAAACCGCCACAAATATTCCCGCATCACACACGCCCCAGGCGATAGTCAGCATAGGTCCGGTTGGGGCCACGGTGTCTATTTCCGTAGCACTTCAAGGAGCTGGTCGTCCTGATGCCGGCTGGGTTGTTCCATTAACCGTTAAGCTCTTTCCGCCGGGTGCAAATGTGTTAATCGTTAAGATGCCTGACGGCAATAATGCTCCGACTTATAATTTCCAGTTGACAACCACCAAGTCTGTAGATGGTAATGAGGCTATCTGCGAAGTTTCAGGTGTCGCGCCGGGCACTTATGATGTCACCGTCCGTGGTGAGTACAGTCTAATGAATGTCAAGAGAGGCGTGATTATCTCAGCGCCAAAAACGTCCGTGGACTTGGGCACATTTCTGGAAGGTGACGCTAACCAGGACAACATAATTAATCTTTACGATTTTGCCATCCTGTCGATGAGCTGGCTGGCATCCAAAACAAATGGGGGATATGACCTTAGGTCAGATTTCAACCGCAATGGGCTTATTAACGCGGCCGACCTTTATCTATTGGCTTCAAACTGGCTGAGGAGCTCACCAATAGAAATCTCGCCTTAATTATGCCTGCCCTGAGCGAAGTCTGTCCCGAGTGAAACCGAGGGATCTAAGGATTTGACCAATTAATCTGCTGTTAATTCCCAGAAAATTTACGAGAAAAAGTACCGGACACCTTTAATCCTCAATGCAAATATCCACGCTTTAGGTTTTTAACGGATCGTTAGAGACCATAAGTCGTGTATAATGAACTTACTGAAATCGGCTATCTCTTTGGAGAGGTGAGTGTCTGTCAACATATTCGGTCGTGGATCGATGTAATAAACGCCGTCCAGTCGGTTTAGAGCCAAAGTATATCCCATAAAGTGATTAGATTTGAAGGTACTATTGATTCCGAAAATACTCCCACCCTTTTTTGCTCTTTGAACATCATGAAGAAAAATGGCGATTACAGGAACCGACCGTCCGAGCAACTTGCTCATCAAGAACTTGTCAAGAAACACCTTGTCAAGTCTGTCTTTACTTGTAGTTTTCACCGATCCAACAACTTCATTCGGTTGTATAATGGAGCTCTCTGACGCCACGATCACTTTGCCTCTTGAAAACACGAGATCAAGTTCGTAAGTCATCGAGTAACCTGGACTATCGAGCAAAGGGATATTGATAGTTCTCGACTCACATTCAAGGCCCAATTCTTTGATGAGCAGTAGAATAAGGTTTTCGAAAACCTGGCCTACTCGTTTCCTAGATTGATTTGGGTCCTCAAATGCGTCACTTATGCTGCCTATGCTCTGTTG
>CAZIED010000038.1:0-13455 GCA_964538525.1 uncultured Pirellulales bacterium
TTTTCGTCCTTCATCCATCATCATTCGTCACTCGTCATTTGTATTCTGTTGTTGCAAACATCGCAGTTTATTAGTAGAATTCATTTCAAAGGAACAAAGGCACAAAGAAGCAAAGGGGAGTAACTTTGTGCCTTTGTGCCTTTGTGCCTATTTTTAACGTTGCAATGACAGAAAAATTTGACAAACATATATTAAAAAACGGCATGGTAATCATCGGAGAGCCGATGGAGGCCGTCAATTCGGTGGCGTTTGATTTTATGCTGCCGGCTGGAGCCTCTGTGCTGCCGCAAGGCTGCTGCGGAGCGGCAAATGTGATTGCCGATTGGATTTTCAGAGGTGCCGGCAGCAGAAACAGCAGGCAGCTCAGCGACGCCCTCGACAGCCTGGGCATTCATCGAGCCGAGTCGGTCGGCAGCTCTAATATCACCATAGGTGCAGCCCTGGAAGCCGACAATTTAGCGCCGGCTTTGGATTTGTACGCCGACATAATACTGAGGCCGCGTCTGGAAGAAGACCAGTTTGAGCCGGCCAAGCAGCTGGCAATTGACGAGGTGCGTTCTTTGGATGACGAGCCTCGGCAAAAGGTCATGCTGAAGGTGCAGGAGCTTTTTTATCCGTCGCCGCTGGGCCGCAGCACTGTCGGCGATATCGATGAGCTTGCGGGCCTATCCGCAGAGAAAACGCAAGAGATAGTAAAAAGTAATTTCAATCCGTCGCAGACGATATTTTCTGTTGCGGGCAAATATGATTTTGACGCAGTTTGCCGAAAGATAGAGGATGAATTCGAATATCGAATATCGAATACTGAATCTCGAAATTCGACATTCGAAATTCGACATTCGCTGCCTTTGGGCCCAAGAGCCGGCGGTTATACGCATATCGATAATGATTCGGCACAGGTGCATATAGGCCTGATGACAGAGACGGTCAGGCCCGACGATGACGAATATTACAACGCAAGAATGGCGGTGTCGGTACTTTCCGGCGGGATGAGCGCAAGATTGTTTACCGAGGTCAGAGAAAAAAGGGGATTGTGCTACTCAGTCGGAGCACGTTACCACGGCCTAAAGCAGGCAGCGGGTGTAATGTGCTACGCGGGCACAACGCCGGATAAAGTTCAGCAAACGCTCGATTGTATCATCGGCGAATTCAATCGTCTAAGAGATGGAATCAGCCAGGAGGAGCTCGAGCGGGC
Organism: uncultured Pirellulales bacterium; assembly: GCA_964538525.1. Classification (GTDB taxonomy): domain Bacteria; phylum Planctomycetota; class Phycisphaerae; order Sedimentisphaerales; family Anaerobacaceae; genus CAZIED01. The sequence goes on from CAZIED010000038.1 coordinate 1,196, forward strand.
AAAAGCAGGACTTAAAAGCATACTTGTTTTATTGAGCGAGTCTTCCAGCAGCAGGGCCGGCGCAATCGGCAGCGATTACTATATCCTGGGCAGGCTGCGTTGCCTTGATGAAATTAAAGATAAGATTGATGCGACGACAGTCGATTCGATACTGTGTTTTTTACGGGCTAATATTTTTAAGGACTTTACGGTGGTGACAATCGGCCCAAAGGATATTCAGCGTTCAGAGTTTAGCGTTTAGCGTGCAAAAAAAACTATACGCTGCACGCTGTACGCTATTCACCAGAGATGATTATGGAATTTAAGAAGGAAAAATTAGCCAACGGCCTGGATGTGATAGGCGAGATTAATAAATCCGCCAAGTCGGCTGCTGTCGGTTTTTTCGTTAAGACCGGCTCGCGGGATGAGGCCGAGCAAATCAACGGAGTGTCACACTTCCTCGAGCACATGCTATTCAAAGGAACCGAGAATCTGGATGCCTTCGCGGTCAACGAGGCATTTGATAGAACAGGTGCACAGTTCAACGCCTTTACCAGCGAGGAGAATACGGTTTATTATGCTGCGGTTCTGCCGGAGTACGTGATAGAGGTGACAAAGCTCTGGATCGAGCTGATGAGGCCGGCCCTTAGAGATGAGGATTTCATCATAGAGAAAAATGTAATCAAAGAAGAGATTGCAATGTACAAGGATACGCCGAGCTTTGATGTTGTGGAAAGGTGCAGAACCTTGTATTTCGACGGGCACGCCTGCGGCAAAAGCGTGCTCGGCAGTGAGAAAAGTATTGATAATCTCTCAAGCGGGCAGATGAGGGAATATTTTGTCAGCCGATATGCGCCAAACAATATGATGTTTGCCTGTGCGGGCAATCTGGATTGGCACAAGATTAGTTCTACCATAGAGGAATCTTGTCGGAATTGGACGGGTAGCACCGCTGCCAGGGGACTTCAGCATTGCGACGGCAGCAGGAAAAAAGGAAGGATTGAAAAAACGAATCTTGTCTGCGAGCATATTAGTCTTATGAGTCCGTGCGTGCCATTTCAGGATGCCGGCAGATTTGCCGCTATACTTTTGGCGGTTATCATTGGTGACAGCGTCGGTTCGAGATTCTTTTGGGAGCTTGTGGATAAGGCCTTTGCCGAAGCTGCAACAATGCAGTTTAGCCCAATGGATGGCACTGGTGTATTATACAGCTATATCCGATGCAGCGGCAAAAATGTCTCCAAGGTGCTCGATATTGTTCGAGATATATTCCTGGATATATCCGAGAAAGGCGTAACTGCTGACGAGCTGCAAAAGGCAAGAAATAAGGTTTTAAGCGCGCTGGTAATCAAGAACGAGCTGCCGATGGGCCGGCTGATAGACCTGGGATTTAACTGGACATATTTGAGCCAGTATTGTACTATTGATGATGACATTAAAGCTGTTAAGGCTGTTACCGTTGATGAGGTTAACTCGCTGATAGAACAATTTAAGCCCGGCGATTTTACACAGTTCTCAATAGGTCCTATGCGTGATGAGTAAGTCTGACGGTAATAAACAAAGTAATGATGATGTTCTTCGAGCCGGCGATATAATGCCGCCGTATAATCTATCACAGGCTGAAAGAATATCGGCTGAGATTGAAAGACAGAAGCATCAGGGACATGGAATACCGAGATTTGACCTGGCTGAGCAGATTTTGGCGGAGCAGCGAAAGGTTTCGTCTATTAAGAGAAAGGCCCCTGACAGGAAGGTTGAGCCGCCGCAGCCGGTGTGCTCGATGCAGGAGCAAATTATAGCTGATATTGTTGCAAAGGATATCAAAAGACTAATACAAAGCGAGGTTTAAAGTGATCTAAAGTGTCTAAAGTGAACTAAAATTATAATTTATATTTTTAGGCACTTTAGTCACTCATAACTCAAACTCCGAGCCTCGCGTTTTCTGTACCAATCATAGTTCGATGTTCATGGAAGCGTAGAATTTATTCTGTTTGATAGAGGATATGCTTTGTTTGGGTAAAGTAAAGAAGAAGGTGCTACCCTGACCGAGAAGCGACTGAATCCAGATTTTGCCGTCGTTCAGCTCGATAATTTTTTTTACGATACTAAGGCCCATGCCGGTGGTTTCGCACTGGTCTTTTTCGGACAATGTTTGAAAGATTTCAAAGATTTTTTCGTGGTATTTTTCATCGATGCCGGGCCCATTATCGGCGATACTAAGCTTCCAGCAGGCAGGCTCTTCAGCGCAGCGGATGACTATTCGACCTTGCGGCTTATCCATGTATTTTATCGCATTATCCAGTAAGTTCTGGAAAACCTGTGTTATGTGCTCTTCATCGTATTCGAGTACGGGCAGCTCATCTTCGATTTTAATCTCGATATCCGCAAGCGGAGCAAGATTATCGATAACCTTATAAACAAGGTTATTAAGATCGACCCTAACTTTACTTTCTTTCGTATATCCAATGCTGATATACTGATGGACGGCATCGATGTAATTGTACATACGACTTACACGCTTGTTAAGTAAATCGAGAGACCTTTTACCGTCATCATCGAATTTATCCACATAATCGAGTAAAAGCCAATCTGTCAGCACTTTAATTCCACGCAGAGGGGTTTTAAGATCGTGTGACGTTATGTATGCAAAGTTCGTAAGCTCGCGGTTTGCAACTCTAAGCTGGGCAATAGTTGACTGCAGGTCTTTATTTGCGGCATCCAGGGCGTTTTCAGTTTTTCTTCTGCTGCTGATTTCCTCGTCACGATGAATAATCGCTTTTTGCAGGGTATCGGTCATTTTGTTGAAGGACTCGGCCAAGGTGCTGGTTTCATAGCTGCCTTTAATAGAAACCCTGTGACTTAAATCACCATGAGCGATGCGTTTACTACTGTTTGTTAATTTTACGATTGGAGCAGCTAACCTGCGACCAAACCACAAGCCCAGTAACAACGTCAACGGGATGGTTGCGCAAAAAACCGCCAACGAGGTCCACAGGAATTGCCGCTCATGTGCCAATACATCTGAAGCTTTAATATCCATGCCCAATATGCCTTCCCTTTCGCCATTGGACGTGTAGAAGGGCGCATAGCCTGAAAGCCACGTTCCCCATTCATCGCTGGTAAACTCTTCATCTACCATAACGTGATTAAGCGTTTTAAGTTTTGCCAATAAAGCCGGTTCACCGCTATTATATATATCACCGAGGTGAGATATTTGATTAGGGTCGGTCTCGGCATCTACAACAAAGATAATCTGGCCATTTGGATTTCTGCGCCACGTATAAACGAAACGTATATCCGGCACCAAATCGCGAATGTTTTGCAAAACATGTTTAATCCGCATATAAGCAGGACCACCCTCCTGATCGGGATTCACCAGCGCAGCATGCTCATCAGCATCTATCTGCAAAGCTGCAACGCTGACAATATCGCCAAGGCGCTGACGGATATCATCGCGAGCTTTAGCTCGATAGTTCAGGTACGAAGCAAAAGTAAGCAGCGCTGAAATAAGTACAGCTAATACCGAAAAGGCTATACCCAGTTTCGTCTGTAACCTGGAGGATGTGTACATACCTATAATATTATTGATTCTGTTTACTCTCATATACGTCAGCCAAGAGAGAAACCCCCCAATAGAATTCGTTTGGTAAAGACTTTTCGGCAATATTTCAGATATGCTTTACGTATTATTTTTTATAAGAGGCCGGACGAGATATTATCGGCCGTTGGAGCATAAAAAAAGACAGGATACAATCGCCGATTAGCCCCGCTACCCCCGGCCTAAGCAAAGTCGAATGGCTGTGGGCAGGGCTTGTTTTTTCTGCTACCTGTGGTGCAGCAGTCTCCGGTCAAAATTCTATGGATATGGATAGGCCAGCCCAAAAATTGTCACTTTTTTCCGTTGCTGTGCGTATGGAATCACTAAGCATTGTTGAGTAATTTATGCACGGTTGAATCGTCCATGCCCCGATACAAAATGGTAAGGCAACCGACGAAGTCCAGTCGTTCAGTTTCGCGCTGTCTGAATCAAAATAGCCTTTGTTATACCGGGAGCTGCCATAGCCAATGCTGCTTCCTATCTGCAAGCCACAATAACATTTACTGCTGAATTCCCAAATCTTTTCGATAGAATGACCAATGCCGGCCTGCAGGTAACTACCGTTGATTTCTTCGACGTCACGATACAATTTTACGTATGGTGTCAAAGGTAAATCAAAGTTGAGCCCGCCATAAACTTCAGTTGTCGGTTTTGAATCGGTATTGGGAAAATCATAATAAAGGGCACCAACCGAAAAACTCACACCATTAATATCCGGTACCGATGCTGAATAATCGATAGAATAATCAAACTCTGTAAATTGCCCGCAGTTTCTATTCTCGCCGGTCAAATCGAGATTGCCCCAGACGGAGCCTGTGAAACCATTTTTGCCGATAGAAACTGAAGGCTGAAAAACACTTTTATCATTAAGATTTTGTCCTCGCCAGATGTATTTGGTGAAGTAATCGGTTGTAACGACAAACTTAATCTCCTCCTCGGCGGCATATACGAAACCGTGCCAGCTACTTAAAACTGCCAGTCCAAACAAAACAACTCGTATCGATTTCTTTATCATCTCTTTTCCCATCTGTCTATTGTATTCTGTATTCTATCTCCTTTGTCCTGATCTCTGATCCCTATGCTATGCTACCGCAACGGTTTCTTCCTGCCGGCCTGCTCCGAGCGTAGTCGAGGAGTCGAACTGGTCGAACCGGACGCCAATCTTTTTGCTGACGCCATGAGTCTGCATCGTTATGCCAAACAGCTCATCAGCAACGCTCATCGTCCGCTTGGAGTGAGTAATCACAATGAACTGTGAGTCCTTTTGAAACTCCCCAAGCAATATATTGAAGCGTTCATTATTGGCCTCATCCAGAGCAGCGTCGATTTCATCGAGGAAGCAAAAAGGCGTTGGCCTGGTCTTAAAAACCGCAAATAAAAGCGCAATTGCTATCATCGACTTCTCACCGCCGCTAAGCATAGATATGCTCCTCGTCTCCTTGCCGGGTGGCTTGGCAATCACCTCTATCCCGGCCTCAAGCGGGTCCTCGGAATCTTCAAGGACTATATCGGCCTTGCCGCCGCCAAAGAGCTTGCGGAATATCTGCTGGAAATGAACCCTTATCTGCTCAAAGACCTGCGTGAATTTCTCGCGGCTGGTTTTGTTGAGGCGGTTGATTAGCTGCTGCAACTGTGCCCGGCTGGAGTTGAGGTCTTCAACCTGGCTGCTTAAGAAGTTATGCCTATCTTCGAGGCTCTGCTGCTCGGCTATGGATTCAACATTCACATTGCCGAGTCTTTCGATTTTGCCGCGAAGCTCGGCTATCTCTTCCCGCACCTTGTCCCAATCCATATTGCTGTCGGTATAATTCTTGTAGGCCTCGATTAGGTTAATCTGCAGCTCTTCCTGAACCCTTTGAACTAAATCCTGCTGCTTGACCTCCAATTGGCCCAATTCTATTTTAAGCTCGTTGCAGGCGACCTCGAACTTGCTCTTTTTGGAGCGAAGGGCCGCGAGAAGCTCTTCGACCTTCTTTTTCTGTTCGAGCAGAGCTTCTATCTCTTCGTATAGGACACGATTGCTTTTTTGGTTTTGCTCCTTTTCGAGGAAAAGCTCCGAGACCGCTGCTTCGCAATTAAGAATATCTCTTTGCGAATTCTGAATTTCGGCTGTCGAATTTCGAATTTCTTCTTGAGCCATCTCGCAGGCCGATCGGCTGGCTCGAAGCTGGCCCTGCTGATTTTCGATTATTTGCTTTAAAGACCGGCTCTGCTCAGCAGCTTGTCCGAGAGCTACCTTCAAATCGGTAAGCAGGCTTGATTGCACCTGGAGACTATCCTTTAGCTTGTTGTGCTGAGTCTGGAGCTCCTTAATACGCTGGCTGCGCTGCCTGTTGACTTCTTCCAGCTCCTGCAGCTTCTGCTTGGAGTCATATTCCTTTTGCACCGATTGAGCAATCTGAGCCTCGAGCAAATCGATTTCACCCGCTATGAGAGGCTGCTCTTTTTTCAGTCGATCGATATCCTGCTCGCAAACCGTCATCTTGGAGCCGATGTGCATCTTTTCGGTATTAGCCTCATAAACAGCGGTTCGCAGGTCTTTGCACAGCTTATCTATGTGAATATGCTCGCGATTACTCTTCTGGATTTTTTCATTGAGCGTCTCAATTTCGGACTCTATCTTTGCGATGCTTTCTTCAAGCTGGCGCAGCCGGCTTTTGCGCGAAATCAGGCCCGCGGGCGCAACTATTGGTCCGAGTTTCATTGTGCCGTCTGCACTTACGGATTCACCTTTCAAAGTGACAAATGTATAGTCACCAGCAGCTTCCTTAGCCAGCTCGATTGCAGCATCGACCGAATCGACAACAATCGCCTTGCCGAGCAGCTTCCAGACCAGCGGCGCATATTTGCCGTCGGCTCTTACAAATTCAACGAGCCTGCCCTTGACGAAGGGACACTGCAAATCGACATGCGGCGGTATATCAACAAACGGCTCTATCTTATCCAGAGGTATAAAATTCACCCTGCCTTCGAGTTTTTCGATAGTCTGTTTATCGGCCAGCAGTCTTTCCGCACTATTGACTACCAGAGCATCGGTCTTGCCCTCAAGGGCAGCCTCGACCGCATTGGCGTATTCCAAATCAGCCGATATTATCTCGGCAACAAGACCCTCGATATAATCAGGCTTGTTCTGCAGGATGTTTTTAACGCCGTTGTTCAATCCCTCGTATCTTTTCTCCATATCCACCAGGACGGTAAGCTCTCCGTTGAGGGCGCTACGCAGCTCTTTTGTTTGTGACAGCCGCTTATTGTCCGCATCGAGCAGGGCGCTGATTTCTTCTGCCTTTTGGCGTTTGGAATCCAGGCTCTGGTGCAATTCAGCTAACACTTTTTCAATATCATCAAGGCGGGCTCTGCATTGCGCTTTTCCCGCAAACAGTTTCTCAAGCTCTGCTTTAGCGGTTTTTGCCCTGCTGGTGAGCCGGTCCTTTTGTGTGGATAAATTGTTCCGGTAAACCGAACTGCTCTGAATCTCATTGTGAAGCTGAGCAGTCCTGCGAACAATATCTATAATGCCGGATTTATTGTCCTCCAGCTCCGCCTCAAGAGCGGCACAATCTTCATTTATCTGATGGATAGCCTTTTGAGTCTGCTCGACTGACAGATTTTTTTCCTCCAACATTTTTTCACAATCATCAAGCTCTTGCTTATATTGAGAAAAATCCCGCAGAAAAACTTTTTCCTGCTCCTGCAGTTTTTCGATTCGCAGGCCGGCGTTTTCCTTCCTCTGCTGCAGCTCCGTCATCCTCGACCGCAAAAACTCAATTCGCTGCAAGTGCTGGTCAATCTTGCTCTGGATGAAGACCAGATGGTTTCCGGTATGGCTCAGCTTATGCTCGAGCTCTAACTTTTCTTCGCCGAGCTTACTGGCCAGTGTGTCATTTCGTGCAGCTTCGACATCCAGCTGCTGCAGCTCGCCAATGGCGGATTCGTGGAGGCTGCTTTTTTCCGTCAATTGCGCCTGATTTTTGGCATATTCGGCGAGCCAGTAATTGACCTGCAGCTCTTTGAGCCTCTGGGTAAATGTCAGATAATTTCGCGCTTTAGCCGCTTGAAGCTTGACGCTTCGCAGCCTCTTTGTCACTTCGCCGAAGATGTCTGCAAGGCGAAGCAGGTTTTGCTCGGTGTGTTCCAGCTTGCGAAGTGCCTCTTTCTTATGCGCTTTATATTTGCTGATGCCCGCGGCTTCCTCAAATATCGATCTTCTATCAATCTTGGAGCCGCTTACTATCTGCTCAACTTGTCCCTGCTCGATAATTGAATAGGCTCTGGTGCCTACGCCGGTGTCCATAAACAATTCTCGTAAGTCTTTCAGCCTGCAGACGTTGTTATTTATACGGTACTCGCTTTCGCCGCTTTTGTATATCCTGCGTGTAATCTGTATCTCGTCCGCATCGATGGGCAATTTGCCAGTCTTACTGCCATTAGGATTTGAAATAAACAGGTGAACTTCAGCAGAGCCCAAAGGCTTACGGCTGCTGCTTCCGCCAAAGATTACATCAGCCATCTGGTCGCTCCGCAGGCTTTTGACGCTTTGCTCGCCCAGCACCCATTTTACCGCATCGACAACATTGCTTTTACCGCAGCCGTTCGGCCCGACAATTGCGGTTATCGGCGATCTAAAATGAAATTCCGTTTTGTCTGCGAAGCTTTTGAATCCATCAAGAAGTATTTTCTCAAGTCTCATCTTTTTTCCCTGTTATAAACGTCCTATAATTACAAAGTCACTCCACCCGTACTCGTGCTACGTAGCACTTCGCAGAGTAGCAAGAGTGACAATAATACTTTTATCGGCCGATGAGTGATGATTTCTTGACAATTAACCAATATTGAAAGCACTAAATCATAAATTCTAAATACTAAACAAATCTTAATGTTCAAAATTCTAATCATCAAAACATAACGCTTATAATTTTGAGAATTTGAATTTTGAAATTGTTTAGAATTTAAGATTTAGAAATTAGGATTTATGGAAGCTCTCCTGCACGAAATTCTGCTTTTACAGCCCCTTTGTCACACATTTGTTTCAAAAGGGCTATCATATCGGAAAACGAAACCCCTAAACCGGAGCGTGCCTGTTTATCTTTTTGTAGAGGTTCTTCGCAGAGTGTTAGAATAACATCGGCAAGGTCGAAGGAGCTTTTCAACTGGAGTATCACATCGGGTCGTCGGGGATGCTTACGGATTATAGAGACATATTTTTGGCCGGAAGGAGCGTTCAGGGTAATACTACCGTCATCCGACTGCACAAAAATATCTTCGTGACAATAAATTGGGGTACCGAATAATACAACCCTCGGCTTGCCGCTGCGTGACACGAAAATCGCTCCGCCGGCGGCGGATTCAATTTGCGCAATCCGTTGCAGATAAAAACTCCGCGCGATACGCGTTTGTGTCACAGACATCTCATCTAATTTCAGCAGTTGGTCACAGGCGGCCAGCTTGACGTTAAAGTCGTTATCGCTCAGCAGGTGCCGTGATATTGCAGCGGCATCGTTTCGCCTGGCGCCTGCTGTTATCGCCTCTAAAGCCTCGATCCTGTAGGAAGAATCTTTATTCATTGCAATCTCCCGAAGGGTCGGCAAACTTCGGTCACTGCCTAAATTAAGCATACATCTGGCCGCGTGCAGACGCACCTGCTCTTGGGGCGATTTCAGCAAAGCCTGCAGCTTACCAATACTTTGATTGCCTATGGCTTCAAGAGCTATTTCACTATCAAGCTTATCCGTGGAAACGACAAGCTTTTCGACAAACGTGCTTATTCTTTCCTCGATAATCTCAGGCCTATCTTCGAGATACATCGCTTTGATTACAGAGGCGAACTTTTGTTTTTGTCCCTTATATTTAGCCGGCACACTTACTTCAATCAGGTTTGATGAAATTGCTTTGGTAGCTCCGAAGCCGAAACGCTCCTCCAGCCGGTTGCGTACTCGGCTGACTATCCGATAGTTACGCCCTTGAAATACTATCCTGATTCCATATTCGTCGAGGACTTTACCACCAGCAAGAATATATCCAGCCCTCGTATCCGGGCTTGTTTCGAGCGCAGTCGAGAGGCTGGAAGAGGTAATTTTATCTATAAAGACGGGTCCTTCTACAGTTGCCAGGACTTTTGAATTTACGCCGAATGTCCCTTTTGCTTTAAGCTCCGCCCTATACAGCCAGCCGCCATCCAGAGAAATTGTTTGTGAGCCGGGCAAAGCAACGACCTTCACGTCAAAATCTTGATTCTTCGAGGCTCCTGCTGGTATTATTCCCTCCAACCTTACTACAGCGGTATCACTGCTGCTGATGAATTTTTCAACATCGACTTTATGCTCAGGAAGCTGCGTGATAATATACTGTTTTAGATACGCTCTAATCTGCGGCGGACATTCCGATGAGCCTGCGCCGTTAAGGCCGCCCACCAGGCCATATCCTTCTACAGCAATCGCATCGGACACTAAAACATTAGATAACGAGCCGATAGTTGGGCCTAAAGCCGCAGCGGCAAGAGCCTTTGATTTGGAGGCGACCTTATCCTGCTCGACACAGCCGGTTAGAGAAAAAATGACAAATAATAGCACAATCAGGCAAATTGTTTTTCTGCTGGTAATAAACATGCTCAAATACTAAATCCAACCTCCACCTGAGTCAAGCTGTTGATAAAATTTTATCAAAGTATTTATTTGCTGCTGCGATATAGCTATCCGCTGATATAATCGGCTCTTCCAGCTTCGACCTGGTTTCATTCGAGAGCCGGCCGTTTTCGACGATCTCTCTGCCGGCCCTTTGAAGCAGCTTCTTATATTTTCTTATCAAAGGCTTTAAGATTAGAGGAGCATCTTTTAATATTGCACCGCCGCCTCGATATATTTCGCCGATAACCTCGGATTGCATATTCCTCGCTATTCTTTTAAATAATAATTCGAGCACCTGGAAATGGCTTTGCTCTGGATAGCCGCAGTTCGATATGACAACTACTTTAGGACGCTTTTCAGACTTCGTTACATGAACGCTTTCCCCATTCCGGTCCTTTTCAATATGCGGGTCGCCGGCGGGGACGAATCTATCCATAAAATTTTTCATAATGCCGGTGACATTGTCAACGTAAAGAGGCGTTGCAAAAACGACAATATCTGAGCCTGCTAATTTCTCGAGTAATTCAGCCATATCGTCTTTAATAACGCATTTGCCTGGCGTTTTTATCCAGCAGGCAAAGCAGCCTTTGCAGGGCTTTATATCTTTTTTTGCGAGGAATATATTTTCGACCTCAGCGCCGGCCTGCTCAGCTCCTTTTATAAATTGTTCGACCATAAAATGTGTGTTGCCGTTTTCTGCTCGCGGCGAGCCGTTGAAGATAGTAATTTTCATTTCAGACTCCTATTAGAAATAATTGCTATATATTTTTTGCGCCGGACAAGTATGTTCAATCCCGTCCTTTTTGTCAAATCCTACTTGCCGATGCCGAGTAGGTTTAAGTATAATAGATTTTATGATTCGCAAAATAATCGACATACATCGCATGACTCCTTTACATGAAGTAAGGCAGAATCTTGGTTACTGGCTTAGTAGAACGCCAGAGGAGCGCCTTGCCGCTGTTGATTTTTTGAGACGACAAATCTATGGAGATACAGAAAGACTTCAAAGAATTGCGCAAGTTTTCAACGTCCACAGAGTTGAGTACCTTATCGTGGGCGGCTACGCATTGGCATTTCACGGTGCACCGCGTTTCACCGGCGATATAGATATATTCGTCAAGCCCGAATCCGAAAATGCAAAACGAATCCTCGCAGCATTAGAAGAGTTCGGTTTTGGCTCAATAAATCTATCGCAGGAGGATTTCATAACGCAGGGAAATGTGGTTCAGCTTGGCGTGCCGCCGGTACGTATTGACATAATGACATCGCTTACCGGCGTTTCCTGGCAGGAGGCTCAAGAGGGCAAGGTGGCGGGCAATTATGGTGACACGCTGGTTTTCTTCATAAGTAAAGATGACTTCATCGCCAACAAAAAGGCGCTTGGCAGGAGGAAGGATTTGGCAGACCTCGAAACCCTCGGCCAAGAATAGCCCCACGCCAACATGAAAATATAACTGTCGGGCAACCGATTATCACCGTTCCGCTGATGGTTTCAACCATCCCCAATCCCGATGAATCGGGATTGAGCCTGCTACCCGCCTGTAAATGGAAATAAGTGTGGTGTCTCCAGATTTCCAGGGAATACGCTTACGAGGTCGTCACATTACATAGAAGACTTTTTATTTGAGCCAGTAATTCTTCTGTATCAAAGGGTTTCGCAAAAGTGATATGGCTGCCAATCATGTGGTTTTCTTGAAGTTCCTCTTCTTTTGAGAGTAGACCGGTTAAGAATATCACGGGAATACTTCTGGTTAAGAGATGCTCCTTCAACGTTGCCGCCACTTCCGCGCCGTCCATCCCCGGCATTACTATATCAAGTATAATAATGTCAGGGCGTTGCGATTGTGCTAAAGCAATAGCGTTCTTGCCATTAGTTGTGGTAATAACGGAGTATCCCTCAGCTTTTAATCTTTTCTCAAGCATGAACAGCACATCTTTTTCATCATCGACAACTAATATTTTCTTCATAAATTTGCTCCTTGAGCTAAAATCTCTTCAACCTTGCCCGTTAACTCTTCCGGCTCAAATGGCTTGACTATGTAGTCGTCAGCCCCAATCTTTTT